>NZ_JAZDRM010000058.1:0-14902 GCF_047501495.1 Ancylobacter sp. G4_0304
TCGCCGACGTTCTCCAGCGAATGGTCGACGGTCATCCCGTCAACCGGCTCGACGAACTCCTGCCATGGGCATGGAAAGCGGGAAATCCTGTCAAGAGCTGACATCAGTGCAGCCCCCGGACGGATACGTCGTGATTCCTGTACCGCGCCTCCTCACCCTCAATGGAGCGCCAGAGCCCGACAGGGTGCGAAAGTGGGTCAGCCTGCTCATGGCGCTCTCCGCGACGGCAAAGGTGCAACGAAGAGCGCGCCCGATCGCGGCGCGAGGAGCGCGGCATCGGTGGGATTGCTGCGCGCGGGCGGCGTGGCGAACAGCGGCGCCTCGCGCCAGCTTTGCGCCATTGGACGCACCGATGCGGCGGCGCCGGCCGCAGACTGATTGTCGATGATCGGCGCCAGAGCCGCGATGTAAGTGCGCGTCTCCAGCGGCAGCCGCTCACCCGCAAGCGACGCCTCATAGCGTGCGGGCCCGGCATTATAGGCCGCGAGCATGGCGCGGATGCTGCCATAGCGGTCATGGAGCTGGCGCAGATAGGCGGCGCCGGCGAGTATGTTGTCGCGCGGGTCGAATGGATCAGCGCCGAGACCATGATGAACGCGAAGCTCGTCCCAGGTTGCGGGCATGATCTGCATCAGCCCCATGGCACCGGCCGATGAGACGGCGCGCGGATCGCCGCCGCTCTCGGCTTGCATGACCGCACGGATCCAGCTGGCCGGAAGCTCGAAGCGCTGCGCAGCCTCGTCGATATGGGCGGCGTAGGACGTGACGGAGTACGCCGCAGTTGGCGTCATAGGTTGCGCGCTGGCAGAGCCAGGCGATGCACCGCCGGTCAACAGTCCGGATGCGAGAAAGAGCGCAGCGCGACGCATGTCAGCGCACCGCCGCGCGCCAGATGAAGTCACTGTTGCCGGCTTCATCCGTGAGGAGTGGCATCGCACGGCCGATGACGGTGCCGTCTGAAATCGGCCCGAAATACCGTCCGTCGAGACTGTCGCCGACGTCCGGGTTCATCAGGAACAGATGATCGGAAGCGATACGCCGGCAGCCCTGCCAGACCGGCAGGTCCCGGCCCAAGCTATCGCGCCGAAGGGCTTCACCCAGCGGCACGCCATCGACGGTGATGGCGTCGCTGAGGCGGCAGACAACCTGCCCCGGAAGCCCCATCACGCGCTTCAACAACGGCGTGCCTTCGCCGAGATAGCCACGCGCGATGAGGAACGAAGCGAGCGGCGGCGGTGGCATCACCGCCACCAGATCGGTGACCTCGAGATGATCGGCCGGCTCGAGAGAATAGAGCCCGATAGGGACGCTCGCCGAGACATTCCAGATCAGCTTGAGCGGGGTCGGCAGCGTGGCGGCGACGGCCACACCGACGCTGGCGACGGTCGTTATCAGCACATAGGCGGCGCGGTTCATTGACCGCACTCCTGCCGCTTCAGCCACGCCTGATGGCGCTCCATGCTATAGGCGCGCGGCTCGAAGCCGACACTGATGCGGTGGGCGACATGACCCCAGTGATCAGGCGCGACGGTTGCCGCATCGATGCCGATCGCCTCGATCGCGTCGATGTGCTGGATGATTTTCTCGACCTTGGGCCAGCCATCCACCCGCAGCAAGATCTCGCCGCCGGGGCGCACGAAAGGAAGTGTCTGGTAACCTTCGCCCGGCGCCACGCAGCGCACGATATCGAGGCGGGAGGCCACGGTGCCGAAGTCGTTCGATGCCCATCGGACAAAAGCGAAGATGCAGCCCGGGGGGAAAGAGAGGATGCGCCGGCGGCGATCCAGAAGCCGCTCATGTGCGTGATGGCCGAAGCGGATCCAGTTCTCGATGCGCTTCTCGATATGGGTCAGCTCGACATGGGTCAGGGCATCGGATGGGGGACTGGACGGGGATGCGGTGCTTGGCGCACGGGGCGCAAACGCCTCGCTCATGGCAGATCTCCAGATTGGGGAGGGAATTCGCGCGTGAGGAGGTCGCGCATCATCTCGGCGACGGTGACGCCGCGCCGGAAGGCGGCGACCTTGATCCGCCCGCGCAGGTCGGGCGTCACATCGATGGTGAGGCGCGCAGTGAACGCGGCGCCGGGGCGGTGCTCCGTCGCGACATCCGCCGCCTTGATCCAATGCTCGGGATCGGCAGGCCGAGAGGCGAAGTCGCGGCGGATCGGGCGTTCGCTCATGGCGCGAGCCTCCCGAGGTCGAGACTATTGATCTCGGCGCAGAGCGCGGCGATCTCGCGCGTGGCTGGCCCGGCATCGTCGCGCTCGAAGACGAGACGGCCCGACTGTGCCGCCGCCGCAAAGGCGATGCGCTGACCGATGGTGCTGGCGAGCACCGGCGGATCATGGTCAGCCAGCGTCCGCGCGGTCTCGCGGGCGAGAACGGTGCGCGCGCCACAGCGGTTCAAGACGAACCGGACCAGCATCTCCGGGCGGTAGATGCGCACCTCGCGGATCAGCGCCAGCATCTCGGCCGATGCCCAGCCATCGAAGGGCGAGGGCTGCACCGGGATCAGCACCAGGTCGGCGGCGAGCAGCGCCGAGCGCATCAGCCCTGCGACGCGGGGCGGACCATCGATGACGATGTGATCGGCGTCACGCGCAAGCTCGGGCGCCTCCCGGTGCAGCGTGTCGCGGGCAAGCCCGACGACACCGAACAGCCGTGGCAATGCCTCGCGGCTGCGTTGCTGCGACCAGTCGAGGCTGGAGCCCTGTGGATCGGCGTCGATCAGGGTGATCCGCTGTCCCTGCCGGGCCCATTGCCCGGCGAGATGCAGCGCCAGGGTGGTCTTGCCGACCCCGCCCTTCTGATTGAGGAGCGCGACGATCATGGCGCGCTCCGCACGTTCAGCGGGGACGCGCTCGTCGTAGTAGAATGGCGTAGTTCCGTTAGAAGGATTCCGAAGGAATCCGGGTTAGAGAAGTTACGGACGCCGGAAGCCTCTGAATCAGAACGGTGAATCGTCGATTTTGGTCCCCGATAGCACGAGGAACCGGTCCCTGATGGCACGAGGGTGCTGGTCCCCGATAGCACGAGATGATTCACAGCTTGTCCCCAGATCGGATGGCCGCGAGACGGCGGCGGGTTGGCAGGGCAAGGCGTGCAGCGTCGATCTCGGCGAAGGACAGGATGTCGGCACCGTCCGCCTGGCGGTGCATGCCGAGCCGGTAGCCGGGCAGCGCCTGGCGGCCGACGATCGCGCGTAGGTCATAGGCGAAGTGCTTGAGGGGCGAGAGGCTGCCGGATTTGGCGTGGAGGTGCGCGACGTCGAAGCTCCAGCCGTGGTCCTGGTGCCCGCCATGCTTGCGCACCAGACGGTAGAGCCAGCGCTCAAGTCCGCCCGTCAGCCCGAAATAGGCCCGGTCGATGGTGAGCACGAGCGCATCGTCGAGTACGGCACGGTAGAACCAGTCCGGCAGGATGAGGTCGACACCATCGGGCCGTCCGTTGCGGTCGGTCCGTTCCTGCCATTCATTGATCCAGGAGAAGCGGTGCCGGCGCCCCTCCGCCGGTTGGCGGATGGTGGTCGAGATCGTCGTCGACTGGAGACGGTCGAGCGCGGCCTTGAGGCGCTGATAGTCGCGCAGGGAAGTGCCGCGCCCGACGAAAGTGAGGATCTCATAGGGCGTCGCCGCCATCAGGCGCGAGGTGCGAAGCCCCGCGTCGCGGGCCTCAACGATCTGGCTGGCGGCCCAGATGAGAATGTCGGCGTCCCAGATGGTCGCCATGCCGTGATCGGGCACGGCCTCGACCCGGATGGCGATGCTGCCGGTTCGGAAATCGATCGGCGCGACGCGCGGCGTCTTGGAGAGGGAGAAGAAGGGATAGGCCATGAGATCCTGCGCATCTCGTGGCGCGAAGTCCCCCGGCAGGGCGCGGAACAGATCGAGCTGTCCGCGCTCCGAGAGGCTGTGATGCCGCGCCGCCATGGGGGGCGTTCAGCGCGCGGCGCGGCCGGCGAACGAACCGGCGGCGAGCGCATGGCGCTTGGCCGGCAGCACGGTGCCGCGCGGATCGGAGGTCGAGGTGACCGCGCCGCGCTCGGTCCAGGCCTGCAGGTCGTCGATGGAATAGACGACGCGCCCGCCCAGCTTGCGATAGGCGGGACCGGTGCCATAGGTGCGGTGCTTTTCCAGCGTGCGGGCCGACAGGCTGAGAAACTCGGCGGCTTCCTTGGTGCGCAGGTAGCGCGGCGGGAGGGTGGCGAGATCGGGTCGCATGGAGCGGGCCTCCGTGGGCGTGGCGGGAGCCGCCGGAGTGTGGCGGCGGACGGTGACCACGGTGGCGGAGAAGGAATGTCGGGAGGGATGGGGAAGATTGGGGGGCTAAAATCCCCACCCCGTCACGGGCGGCGACGGTGGCGGAACAGCCGCAGATAGCCGCCGGCGATCAGGCCGGTGCCGCCTTCCACAAGGCCTATGACGCGGTCGCGCAAGGGAGACGTCTTCCAGGGATCGGCCGCGACCCGCTCGGTGCCGAAGATGGCCTCGGCAATGTCACGGTAGCTCGCACCCCGGTTCCGTCCGTCGCAGGCCTGAAGCATCAGCCGCAGGCGCCCGCGTTGCTGGCGGGTCATGCGGGTGTCGGGTGGCACGGGCTTCCTACGGTGCGCATGCCAGAGGCGGTTCAGCGCCTCGATACGGCCCGGCAGATCGTCGTCGAAGGGGATCAGGGCCGCGATCGGCGTGCCGGGTTCTAAGCCCGAAAGTAGAAGGTGCGGCGGCGCCGCATGATCAGGTGTTTCGGCAGGCACAGCGTGACGTGCCGTGCCCGTGCTTAGCAGATGGTCGGGAAGCTCGGTGAGGATGGTGACGGCCGGATTGATCCGTGGTGACCAACGGACAGGCTGACGGGTCGCGGGGAGCGAGGGTTTCGCGGCGACATCGTAACCCCCAGAGGTGCTCGGCCTCGGCTGGGAGAGGTGCTGCCGCTCTCTCGGCGTCTACGAGGTCACGATAGGCCTGCTGGTAGGACGCATCGCGCCTCAGGCATTCCCAGGCCAATCCCTCCACTGAGAGATCATCGAAATAGTCGTAGGTCCGACTGTCTCGCCAGCGCGACGTATCGGGCTTCATGAGCGACTCCCAGACGGTGCATGCCGTTGGGGTCAGCAATTAAGGATTGCATCGCGAGGCAGAACTCACCTCGCGGGCAACAGGTGATGCGGCGCGCGCATCACCCTGGAGAGGGGACACTTCAGTTCATGCGATGAGAGAGCAGATCGCGATAGCCTGTCTGGGCGAGCCAGCGGGCGCGCTCCAGATGGCTGTCATGCACCGCCCGGGCGCGGACAGGCTCCTGCGCCGGATCAATCCCGAACAGGACGACCACCACTTCCTGCCAGTCGGCTCCCTCAGTGGTCGCGTCGAGGAGGCGCATATAGAGCTTGATATGGGTGCGGTCATAGGCGGTCAGTTCCTGACCGGACGGCGCCTTATCATCAAACGCCTTGGCCACGTCCATCCCCCGCAGGCTGCCGTTTCTTCTGTCGCAAGCCAAGCCGTCGGCGACGGCGTGGGGCTGCAATTTGGGATCATTCTATCATGCGCGCTCATAAAGCCGAACGCTGCGTCCCCGGTGCGCACACCTGATCCACGGTCTCTTTGGCACTGGCGATGAGAGGCATCAGGCGTCCGCTGCCAGACCGTGGCGAGTGCGATGTAGAGAATACTCCGTGGTGAAATACTCATCAAGCGACTGCTCTCTCGGCCATGGAGATCCGAGAGGTGTTCGCGCGCAATCTGAAGGCCTTGCGGCTGGCCAAGGGGCTGTCGCAGGAAGAGCTTGCGCACCTCGCGGACATTGACCGCACCTATATCAGCTCGCTCGAGCGGTGCGTTTACAACGCCAGTATCGATGTGGTGCAGCGGCTCGCCTCGGTTCTCGGCGTCGAGGCCTCCGACCTGCTCCTGCGTTCGCCGACAGACCCGACCGAGATCGATCTCGAAGACGACAAGTAGGGCTCTATTGGCGCCATCGCGCATTCCCGCTTTTCGATGGAGAGTACCCCCGGCCTTGTCGGCCGGGGGCGCAGCCCGTACGTCAGTCCCCGCGGCGCCCGTTGGGGCGGGACCAGATGAGGGAGAAATTCTCGCCGTCCTCGTCGTCGAAGAGGTTGGCGTAGATGGCGGCGGTGAAGCTCGGATCGTCGAGCTTGAGGCCCAGATAGTCACGGCCTTCGGTGGAGCGCTTGGACCAGGCCGCCCCGATCTCGGCGCGGCCGACCAGGACCCGGTGGCTGGGGGCGTTCTCGCCGGTGGCGCGGGCGTCGGGGATGATGCGCACGCCCCGGGCCTGCACGCCGAGGGTCACGATGTCGCCGGTGAACTCGTTGGTGCCGGTCTTCTTGAAGGTGCCGATGGTGGCCATGTTCCGTCTCCGTCCTGTCTTCTGAGCCCGCACCATTGCGGCCTCGATGGCGATCGGAAGGCCGAAGGCGAGCGACGCCACATCGCCTCGGGGTCCCCGTCGCGCTGGCGCGATGGCGTGAGGATTGCGACCGCAGCGCAGCGGAGGACGGCGCAGGCGCGACTTTGTTGCTTCGCGAGGAATGACGGCGATCCGGGGTCCCCGCGCGGCGCGCGGGGTGGGCGCCGACAGGGGAAGAAAGTCGGGTCCAGCCGTTGTGGCATAGGCGCTCGAGGCGCAGCCGTCCTTCGGCCAGATCAGGCCATTGAAGAGGCCGTCTGGAGCGGGCACGGGCGGATGGATGAGGGAGATGGTTTGGCCTCGCGCCAGATATAGAGACCCGACTGGCCAGCATTGGCGGACGATACCCTGAGCTTGGCCAAGCTGCGCATTCCCCGTCCCGCCAACGTCGCGAATGCTTTGCCGCGATCGGTCTTTCGGCTGCGATGCGGCCGCCGTCCTGCACGCGCACTAATCTTGCCGCATGGGAGGGCGAAGCCGGCGCGCCGGATCTCCGCTCCCTCCCGGCCCGGCCGGTTGACGCGGACGCTACGCCATTCGCCGTCTGGTGCGCAGAGCGGCTATCGCGGTGTCAGGGAGGGGAGCTGTGCCCGTCAGAAGGGCCGAACGCCTTCCTTTCGGTGATGCGCACGAAGGCGACAATGCCAACGGCGGCGGCTCCGAGGATCGAAAACACCATCTGCCACGTCTGCGAGGGCATGGTGTGCTTCACGATGCCATGGGTGGCGTGGAAGCCCGCGGCTGCGGCCGGGAAGACGAACACGGAGGCGATGAGAAGGCGCGCCCAGGTCGGACGGAGGGTAGCGAGCAGGAACCGACCCAGACCGAAGGTCAGGGCTGCGGCAGCAAAGCCGAGAAGGATAGCGCCAAGCCAACCGGCGCCGGTGCCATAGGCCCAGGTGCCCGCCGTGAAGCCCGCAAAAAGCGGCAACGCGAATACAGCCAGCGTGAAGAGCAGCCAGCAAAGGAATGCGATCGTCGCCATGCTGAGGAGAATGCCGATGAAGATCATGGTGGTGGCTCCATAAGATCAGATGGATGCGCCTCCACCACCTCCGACGCACTCGTACGATGAGCAGAAATTGCGGCGGCCACCATTCATGGCCGCCTGTTCGTCTCTCAGGTGACGAACGGGTCGATTTCGCGGACGATGGCGGCTTCGTCGCCGTCATATTCGGCAGCCGGGGCGACGGAGAGCGTGCCGTCGCCGGCGCGGAAGATGACGACGGTGGCCATCAGGGTGGAGGCGAGGCTGAAGGCGAAGGCGTGAGCGATCTGGGCGGACATCGACCGGGCTCCTGCGCGAGCGGAGGTCCATCCCCCGCTGACAGGCGCCCGAAAGGGCCGGCCGGTGGCCGCAATCACCGTGTCCGGCGCAGCCGGAGCGGCGGCACGCGCAGCGTAGTCCGACCCTTCATGGGTTGATGGCGTCAGGCCATCGGCTGGACCCAAGGATCAGCGTCGTGAAGCGGGGATGGTCGTCCGGTCGGGAGACCGTGATGGCGGGTTACTGCGCAGGTCGCTTCCGCAGGGTTGCCCGGTCCAACACGTGCTGACTTTGGCAAGCCGTCAGCGTTGCATCTTCCACGGATTGATGACCTCTACGCCGGCGGCGTCGAATGCGCTGCTGTCGCGCGTGGCCACAACGAAGCCCCGAGAGGCTGCCATCGCGGCGATATAGCCGTCGGGCGTCGGAAAGCCCTTACCGGCCGCACGCGCCTTCACGGCGAGGTCGGCATAGCGTCGTGCGGCAGCGATATCGAAAGGCAAGACTCGATCAGCGAACAGCTCCATCACCCCGTCCAGGGCTTCGGTGAGCCGGTCTTTGCGCTTGCCCGCAGGCAGCGCACCGATGCCGTACAACAGTTCGGCAATCGTGACGCTGGAGAGATAGAGCGTCTCGGCCGCCTGCTCGTCGAGCCACGCCCGCACGGTGTCGTCGGGCGCGGGCTTCATCGCTTCCGAGATGACATTGGTGTCGAGAAGGATCATTCGAAGCTCATGGGATCGGCAGGCGTCCTGTCGCGCGCCGGGTTGAGGGCGTCGATGTCCTCATTGGTCAGGCCGAGGCGGCGGCTGCGCTCCGCGAGCGCCGTTCCGAGCCGGAGGCGCGTGTCAGGGCGAACGGCGGTCTCTAGGATGTCGCGCATCTCGGCTTCGGTGCTGCGGCCATGCTGTGCCGCGCGCACCTTGAGGGCACGGTGCGTTGCCTCGGAGAGGTTGCGGATCGTCACTGCGGGCATGATGGCGCCTCCCAGTACATCTGATAGCGTTGATAGCAAAATATAGGAATTGCCATCACATTCAAGATGCAGGGTTGCGGCGACGCTTAGGCGCCGCCGGATCCGAACCGATAGACCGGGATGCCCATCTTGCGGGCCTTGTCGGCCAGATTGTCCTGAATGCCGGTGCCGGGGAAGATCACGACGCCGATTGGCACCACGTTCAGCATATGGTCATTGCGCTTGAAGGGAGCGGCCTTGGCGTGCTTCGCCCAATCAGGCTTGAAGGCCACCTGCGGCACCTTGCGGCTGTCGGCCCAGATGGACGCGATCTTTTCGGCGCCTTTGGGCGAGCCGCCATGCAGCAGCACCATGTCCGGGTGCTTGGCGTGGATCTGGTCGAGCTTGGCCCAGATCTGCCTGTGATCGGCGGTGTCCCCGCCCGAGAAGGCAATCTTCGGCCCGGCGGGCACGAGCACCTCGCTATCCGCGCGCCGCCGGGCGGCGAGGAAATCCCGGCTGTCGATCAGCGATGCGGTGAGGTGGCGATGGTTGACCCGTGATCCGGCCCGTGGCGTCCAGGGCGAGCCGGTGGCGATACGGTAGCGGTCGGCGGCGGCCTCGCGGAAGGTTTCCATGCCGTCGCGGCGGCCGATCAGGTTCATGCCGATGTCGATCAGACGCTCGAGCTCCAGGGACTTCACCTCGGAGCCGTCCTGTTCACGCTGAAGCTGCTTCTGGGTCTGCTCGTTGTCGTCGAGCTTCTGCTCAATCCGGTCCACGGCGCGGTGGAACATGTTGACGGTCGACCAGAGGAGATCAGGGAGGTCGGCATCGAGGCTGGTGTCGGTGATCGTGGCGACCAGGGCGTCGAAGATGTCGGCAACGGCGCCTTCGATGAGGCGGTCTTCCGGTGGTGGGCGCTGGTCGCGCTCGTCCTCGGAAGGACGATGGCCGTGGAGCTGCAACTCCTGGATCAGGCGGTCGGTCGGGGATGAGACGTGGTGCGGCTCGTGGTCGTCATGCGCGCTCATGGGATGCTCCGTCGGCTTGGACCGCTTGCCGTGGCGGCCTTCATGGCGACGAAGCCGTCGGGCGGGACGGACCTGCACCCGGAGCGCGGGCATGGTCCCCGAAAGTGGGAACCGGTTTCGGGACAAGACCATGCCGAAAAAGCGCACAGGGCCGAAGCGCAGCGGAGGATGGCGACAAGCCGGCGATTTTGCCTCGCGATGGAAAGCGGCCCGAAAGCCGCGCCGGAAAATCGTCGGCGGCAGCCATTGCTGACCCGGCCCGGCTGATGGCCGATCGCCCTCTCGAAGGCGCAAGGCGCGGTCCTCTTGCCGTGACTGACGCATCCTTGCGGGTGTGGCAGCCACGGATCGCGGTTCAGCCCGCTCCGGCTATGGGGCCAGGCTCATGAAGCGCGCCACGTCCTCCGGGGCGAGTTGCACCCGAACACCCGTCCGCAGGGCATCGAAACCGAGCCGCTGGAGATCCTCGTTGAAGTCCCCGAGCGCTGGCGACAATGGGATGGCCTCGATGCCTTCGGCTTTCGCCCGTTCGATCAACGTGTCCCGCGCGGCGTCACCGGCAGGATCGTTGTCGCGGACGATATAGAGCCGCCTCAAGGCAGGCGGGAAGAGGATGGCGGCCAGATGCGCGGCCGAGAGCGCTGGCATAATCGGCATGTCGGGAAGGATCTGCCGCAGCGAAAGCATGGTCTCGATGCCTTCGCCCGCCGCCATCACGCTGTCGGGCACACCGATGCGAACGGTAGACCCAAGCAGATAGCCCATCGCCTTGCGCGGCGTGTAGATCGGAGCCTTGTCCGAACCGTCGGGTGCAAGCCAGGTGCGGTGTACGCCGGTGATCCTGCCCGTGAGATCTGTGACGGCGGCGATCATGGCGGGCCAGGTCTCGGTCGGGCCGTCGTCAGGCTTGTAGTAGCAGCGCGGATGGAAACGCAGGTTTGCGGTTCCGTGCAAAAGCGTAATGCCGCGTCGGCGCAAATACGTCTCTGCGAGGGTCCTGGCGATGGGCTGCGACATGGCGAATAGCCGGCGAGCCGCTTCGACCGACCCTGATGGAGCGGGCAGAACACGGCGAGATGTTGATGTGGGTTCCAGTTCGGGATGCGGCAGGCTGAGAAAGGCGCGCGCTTCCTCGGCTACGTCAGCGAAGTCGGTGAGGCCCAAGGAGCCACGTATGATGTCGAGAAGATCGCCATGTTCGCCGGTGGCGGCATCGGTCCATTTGCCCGCCGGGCCCTTCGCGGATGCCTGGAGCCGGACAAAGAGCGAGCGGCCGGGCGTGTTGCGGACATCGCCGACGAGCCAGTAGCGGCCCTCCCGGCGACCATTGGAGAGATAATGACGGCAGACCGCTTCGGCCCGATCGGCGAGCCGGCGCGACAGATCGTGAGCAATCCCGGACATGGCGAGCTTTTAAAAACAAAGGCCCGCCGACAGAGCCGGCGGGCCGAGGTTCAGGATCGTGTTGAGGGTTACTCCGCCGCCACGGCAGGGGGGATGTCCGTGGTGTCTTCAGTATCCTCAAGACTCTCGTCTTCGCCCATGGCCGTTGTGCCGTCCTGCGCCGCCGTTCCTTCGCGGACCTCCGGTTCGGCTCCGCGCAGCGGTTCCGGCAGCCAGCCGGTGTCGGCCAGCAGCGTTTCGGCCTCGCGGGCCATGTCACCCTTCTTCAAGTGCGCGATGCGCTCCGCGGCACGCGCGCCCTTCGCCTCGCTCACCGCCTGCAGAATGCGGGCCTTGGTGACCCGGCCGAGAAAATTGTCCACGGTGGGCTTCCAACCGGCGGCGGCCATGTCGAGGTCGACGGCGCGTGCGAGCTGATCGGCATGGTTGAGCGCGCGGGGGCGCCGGTTCCAGGCCTCATGAACGGCGTTCACCGACAGGCTCACCACATGGGCGAACAGGCCGGAGCGGCTGTCGCTGTCCCAATCCCGCAGCGCCTCCCAGAGATCGGCCGAGTCCTTCGGCAGGACCTTGGCCCAGCCTTCATGTCGGGCATGGATCGCCGCGGCCGAGGCGCTGTCGTTCAGCCCCGGCGCCGGCGCACTGAACGCCACGCTCTTCAGGTCGAGTTCGAGACAGCTATCCGAGCCGTAGCGGTAGAAGCTCTTCAGCGTCAGGGCATGCAGGGCCGCGAGGAAGGCGACCTCCGGCCGCTCGCCCAACGCCTGGCGCAGGCCGAGCGTGCGATGCGAGGTCAGCTCGGTCATCAGCCGGTCCGAGAGCGCCGACAGCCCTTCGTCCTCCTCGGGCTCGGGCGTCGACGCGTCTGCCATGACGGCCTCGCCGGTACGCATAGCCGCCGCCGCGATGTGGTGCGGCCCGGCGTCTTCCGCGACGACTTCGCGCTCCACCGGCAGTTCGTCCTCCGGCCGCACATAACCGCGCTCAATGCGCAATACGCCATCATGGCCAATGCTGACGAACGCGCCGGCGCGCGCCACCTCCAGCGGATCGAAGGTGATCGGGCGGGTCTCCAAGGCTTCGATCGCCGTCTCGAGCTCGCCGAGTCGCGCATCGACCTCCTCTGGCAACTCGTCCGCCTCAGCGTATTCCGTGGATAAGCGATCATATTCCGCCTGAAGAGCGTCGCGGCAGGTCTCCTCTTCGGCGGTGAGCAGGATGGTCTCACCGCGCCACTGGCGCAAGCCGTAGGTGTGGCCATAGGCGAAGTCAGGGGCCATCTCGACCCATTTCCACCCCTCGGCGGCGACAGCGTCGGCCTCGGCCTTGAGCTTCCCGGCTACCAGCCGGTCGACGAGCGCGACATCCTGTAGCCAGCCCCCGTCATCACCCTGGAACAGGTCGCGCAGGATGGTGCCGCCGGCCTCGACATAGGCCTCGAGGCCGATGAACTGGACCCGCTTGTCACAGGCGCGGACAGCACCCTCGGTCAGCATGCGGCGGATGGCATAGGGCTGCTTGTCATAGGAGGCCTTCAGCCGCTCGAAGACTTGTTCCTGGCGCGCATGGTCGCCGGAAACGGTGAAGGCCATGAGCTGGTCGAGCGTCATGCCGTCCTCGGCATAGACCTCCAGCAGCACCGGCGACACCGAGGCGAGCTTGAGGCGCTGCTTCACCACGCCGACCGAGACGAAGAAGGCGGCCGCAATCTCTTCCTCGGACTGGCCCTTCTCGCGGAGCGCCAGAAAGGCGCGGAACTGGTCGAGCGGATGCAGCGGCGCGCGCTGGACATTCTCGGCGAGGGAATCCTCCTCGGCGATGCCGCCCTCCCGGATGACGCAGGGCACCGGCGCGGTCTTGGCGAGGCGTTTCTGCTTCACCAGCAATTCCAGCGCCCGATAGCGCCGCCCGCCCGCCGGAATCTCGAACATGCCGGTTTCGACGCCGGCGTCATCGACGACAGGCCGGACGCTGAGGCCCTGCAGCAGGCCGCGGCGGGCGATGTCCTCGGCCAGTTCCTCGATCGAGACCCCAGCCTTGATGCGCCGGACGTTCGATTGGCTGAGCAGGAGCTTGTTGAAGGGGATGTCACGCGAGGGCGAGAGCGTGATCTTCTGAACATTGGTCGCCATGGCAGGCACCTCCGCGACGGGCGGCCAAGAGCCTCTCTCTCGGCCTCCAACCCGTCACGAAGCGCAGCGCCGCCCTCTCACTCTGGAGGGCGACGCCGCAGAACCGCAGATACGCACAAGCGGAAAACCGCAAAGCCGGAGATACGGATCTCCACATCTCCGGCTTTCCGGAAATCAGGCAGCCCGATCGAGCAGCTTCTTGGCCCGGCCCTCGAGGTCGAGCCGCGCATCCTGGTGGGGCTTGTCGCGTGCGACCGCGGTGATGCCCTGCACGAAGTCGAAGATGCTCTCGGGCTTGCGCCCTTCCTCGGCCAGCACCGTGTCGATGATCTTGGCCGTCTCGGCCCTGGAGAAGCCCCGGTTGCGCAGGAAGTCGCTGCGGTCCTCGTCGGTGCGCGCGACGATCTTCTCCCGTGCAGCCCTGATGCCATTGACGAAGGGCATGGGCGAGGAATTGGCGAAGCGGGTGAGTGCCGGCGCTGCCTCGTGCGCGAAGCGGGAGGCAGCGTATTTGGAGTGGCGGATGGTGATCTCCTGGAAATCCTCGACGCCCCAGAGATTGCGGTTCTGGCACACGGCACGCAGATAGAAGCTCGCGATGCCGAGCGTCTTGGCCCCCACCTCCGAGTTCCAGCAATAGAAGCCACGGAAATAGAGGTCCGGCGCGCCGTCGGGCAGCCGCCCGGCCTCGATCGGGTTCAGATCATCGACCAGGAACAGGAAGACGTCGCGGTCGGAGGCGTAGAGCGTCGTCGTATCCTTGGTGATGTCGACACGCGGATTGTAGATGCCCGTCGACCAGTCGAGCACGCCCGGCACCTTCCAGCGAGTGTCGCCGGTGCCGTTGCCGGCGATGCGCTGCACCGCCTCGACCAGCTCATGATCATAGATCCGGCCATAGTCCGGGCCGGTCACTGCGCGCAGTTCGACGCGGCCATTGGCGGTCTCAAACGTCTTGATCTGCTCGGCGCGGTGCGAGGTTAGGCCATATTGCAGATTGATGCCGGCCAGCGCGGCGGGAAGCTGGCGCAGATAGGCGGCCGGTGCCCCGATCTGGGCCGCGAGCTGGCCGAATGACCAATGGTTCGGTTCGACGGGCGCATCCGCCCCGGGCAGCACCAGCGCCAGCCGCTCGGCATTGGAACGGCTCGCCTCCACATGGATGCGGGACGTCTCCACGAGGCGCGACCGGCTGTGATCGGCCCGGCCCCGCACCATCGCGGCCAGCTCGCCGAGTGACAGGAACCGTTCGTCATCCGGCCGGGAAAACCACTCCGACGACACGCGGCCGACCCGCTCGCCGCGCGTGACATCCACCTTGTAGCCGCCGCTGGCATCACGACCGGCATCCCGAACCTGCATGTTCATGGGGATCACCCTCCATGACGGGCGCCGGAAGACTCTCTCTCGGCCCTCAACCCGTCACGGAAATCCAGACCTGCCTCTCACACTTTGGCGCCCTAAGGGCTTTGGGGTGGCTCTGCCCGACAGCCTGGGAGGTGTGATCTGAATTATCCCGGAAGAACTCTCCAGCACACGTCAGATTCAAAGCAGGATCGTGTCCCATCGGGTGGTGTAACTGAGCCGTTTTCCATCGGGTCGCGCCGATATGGTCGGCGTACTCAGGCCACCATGTTGGGCAGCCCGGGGACGGTGGCATCATCGCCGATGGCGGCGAT
>NZ_JAZDRM010000059.1:0-13910 GCF_047501495.1 Ancylobacter sp. G4_0304
CAATAACTCCATGTAGATCACTCCGCTGTCCCCCGCGATGCCGCGTGAGACGTGGTGAAAACATGGGTCAGTTCTCGATGGAAAAATCCGCTCCTGCCGGGTCAGATCTCAGTGGAAATCAACACCGTGCGGCCTGAAACCAGCGTGCGCACGACGCGGCCCTCGAAGCGGGCCTCATCGAACGGGGTGTTGCGGCAGCGCGATTTGAGCTGCGCAGCGTCGAGCAGCCACGCCTCGTCCGGTGCGATCACCGCGATATCGGCGCTGCGGCCGGGGCGCAGCGTGCCGGCCGGTAGGCCGAGCAATTCGGCGGGTCGGGTCGACATGGCGCGGATCAGCGTCATCAGGTCGAGGCTGCCATCGTTCACAAGGCGCAGCCCCGCGGCGAGCATGGTTTCCAGCCCGATGGCGCCGAAGGCGGCCTCCGAGAACGGCAGGCGCTTGACCTCGACATCCTGCGGGTTGTGATCGGAGACCACCACGTCGATCAGGCCTTCCGCCAGCGCGCTTACCAGCGCCCGCCGATCGTCCTCGTCGCGCAGCGGCGGGGCGACCTTGAAGAAGGTGCGGTAGCCGACGACATCGCGCTCGTTCAGCGTGAGGTGGTTGATCGAGGCGGAGGCGGTGACGGCGAGGCCCGCCTCCTTCGCCCGCCGCAGCACATCGAGCGAGTCCGGGCAGGTGAGCGAGGCAGCGTGGTAGCGACCGCGGGTCATGGCGGCGAGGCGCACGTCGCGCTCGAACACGATGGTTTCCGCCGCGCGCGGAATACCGGCGAGGCCGAGGCGCGAGGCGAGTTCGCCCTCGTTCATCACGCCCGCGCCGGTGAGGTCGGCGTCTTCGGTGTGATGCACGATCAGCGCGTTGAACTCGCGGGCATAGGTCAGCGCCCGGCGCAGCACCTGCGCGGAGGCGATGGAGTGGTTGGCATCGGTGAAGGCGACCGCGCCGGCCGCGCTGAGCAGGCCGATCTCGGTCATCTCGCGGCCTTCCATGCCCTTGGTGAGAGCGGCCATGGGATGGACATGCACGATGGCGGTGTCACGGGCGCGGCGCTTGACGAAATCGACGATGGCCGGATCGTCGATGATGGGGTCGGTGTCCGGCTGGCAGATGATGGTGGTCACGCCACCCGCCGCCGCGGCCTGGCTCGCCGAGGCCAGTGTCTCGCGATGCTCGGCACCGGGCTCGCCGATGAAGGCGCGCATGTCGACGAGGCCGGGCACCACGATGCGGTGGCGGCAGTCGACGATCTCGGTGCCCTCGGGCAGGCCCTCCGAGGACAGACCCGAGGCGATGTCCTTGATGACGCCGTCGGCGATCAGCAGGTCGGCTTTGATGTCGAGGTCGCGGGAGGGGTCGAGCACGCGCCCGCCGGCGAGCAGCACCGGACGGGGCGAGGGGGAGCGGCTGTCATGCATTGGGCAGGTTCCCCGGCAGGGTGCGCGACAGCGCGTCCAGCACTGCCATGCGGACGGCGACGCCCATCTCGACCTGTTCGCGGATCAGCGACTGGGCGCCGTCCGCGACCGCCGAATCGATTTCCACGCCCCGGTTCATCGGGCCGGGATGCATCACCAGCGCGTCGGGCTTGGCATAGCGCAGCTTGGCCTCGTCGAGGCCCCAGAAGTGGAAATATTCCTTCACCGAGGGCACGAAGGAGCCGTTCATGCGCTCGCGCTGCAGGCGCAGCATCATGACGATATCGACATCCTCCAGTCCCCGGCGCATGTCGTGATGCACCTCGACGCCGAAGCGCTCGATGTCGCGCGGCAGCAGGGTCGGCGGGGCCACGACGCGCACCTGCGCGCCCAGCGCGTGCAGCAGCAGAATGTTGGAGCGGGCGACGCGGGAATGGGTGATGTCGCCGCAGATCGCGACGGTGAGCCCTTGGATGCGGCCCTTGTTGCGGCGGATGGTCAGCGCGTCGAGCAGCGCTTGCGTCGGGTGTTCATGGGCACCGTCGCCGGCATTGATCACCGCGCAGTCCACCTTGCGCGCCAGCAGTTCCACCGCCCCCGAGGCGCTGTGGCGCACGATCAGCAGATCCGGGTGCATGGCGTTGAGGGTCGCGGCGGTGTCGATCAGCGTCTCGCCCTTCTTCAGCGAGGAATTGCCGACCGCCATGTTCATCACATCCGCGCCGAGCCGCTTGCCGGCCAGCTCGAAGGAGGACTGGGTGCGGGTGGACGCCTCGAAGAACAGGTTGATCTGGGTGCGGCCGCGCAGCGTCGCCCGCTTTTTCTCGACCTGGCGGTTGAGGACCACGAACTCTTCGGCGAGGTCGAGCAGGCCGGTGATCTCGCCGGCGGACAGCCCTTCGATGCCGAGAAGATCGCGGCGCGAGAGCGTGAAGGGTGCTTTGGGGTTCGATGTCATATCGAAGTCGGCTGGATAGACTTAGCCCGGGGTGACCGCAAGCGATTAAGCGAGATTTCCCAAGAAACGACGATGAATTCGCCGCAGGGGAGCCGTCATCATCGGTCCTTACGGCTTCCGGGTGTCCGCTGCCAGCAGGCGGTGAAAATCGACGTCGAAAGCACCGGGCCATGCGAGGGCGCGCCCGCCTCCGAGGGGCACTCACTGCCGCGATGGAACCGGGCGCGGCGGTGACGCGTTCTTTCGCCAATGCCCATCGGGCGCTGAAGGAGTGCTGATGATGAGTGGTTTCCTGAACAAGGCGCGTGTCGTGCGTGGCGCGGCCGTTGCGGCGGGGCTCGCCGCCTTTTCGTCGCTTGCGCTGTCTCCGGCCTCGGCCGCGAACATGGGCAGTGCCGCCCTGGAACGCGCGCCGGTCAATCTTCCGGTGGAGAATGTGCGATGCGGCGACGGCTGCGCGGTGGGCGCGGGCATCGCGGCCGGCGTGATCGCCGGAGCGGCGATTGCGGGCGCTGCCAACAACAATCGGTACTATCGCGAGCGCAACTATTATTACAACGAGCCGGCGCCGGCCTATTACGGCCGCGGCTATGGCCCGCGCCCGAATTATGGTCGCTGCTGGGTCGAGACCAACCCGATGCGCGGCACCGGCTACTGGGGGCGCTGCTGATCGCCTTCCTTACAGGTGGGTGACCACCGCGATCACCGCCGGCATGGTGATTGCGGCGAACAGGGTCTGGAGCGTCAGCATCTCGGCGAGCAGCGGCGCGTCGCCCCCCATCTGGCGGGCCAGCACGTAGCCGTTGGGCGCCGAGGGCACGCTTGAAGCCACGGCGACGATCAAAAGATCGACGCCGTTCAAGCCGAGCGCGAGCCCGATGGCCACCGCAATGGCGGGCAGCACGAGCAGCTTGAGCGCCGCCGCCGCAAGGCTTTCCGGCCGGGGGCGGCGCAGGTCGCCGAGCCGCAGCCCGGCACCTACCACCAATAGCCCGAGCGCCAGCGAGGCGCGTCCGAGCACGTCGCAGAAGGTGATCAGGATCGCCGGCACGGGAAGGTGCAGAATGTTGATCACCGCGCCGATGAGGCACGACCAGATGAACGGGTTGCGCGCGAGCTGCATCAGCAGGCCGCGCGCCGACACAATGCCATTGCCGGCATGCCGCGCCAGTACCGCCACGCTCATGATATTGAGCAGCGGAATGAGCACCGCGATCGCCACCGCTGCCACCGCGAGCCCGGCCGGGCCGGCCAGCGAGCCGGACACCGCGAGCGCGATATAGGTGTTCCAGCGCAACGAGCCCTGGAAAAACGAGGTGTAGGCCGGTCCCAGCATGCCGAACAGGCGACATAGCTGACGCCGCAACACGGTGAATACCGCCGCCATCAGTGCGATCGATCCGGTCAGCGCACCTCCGACCTCCATAACCGCCACGCCGGTCAGGTCGGCGCGGGCGATGTTCACCACGATCAGCGCCGGAAACAGCACGTAATAGGTGAGCCGCTCCAGCGCGACCCAGTGCGATTCCTCCGGCAGCAGGCCACGCTTCAGCACGATCCCCAGCGCGATGATGAGAAACACCGGCACCAGGGCCGCGAGCACGCTTGCCATGGGGTTAGTCCCGCGGTTCCGCCAGAAAGCGGAGCCGGTCCAGCGCGCCTTGCAGGATGAAGGCGGCGGCCTGCTGGTCCACGACTTCGGCGCGGCGGGCGCGGCTCATGTCGGTGGAGATCAGGTCGCGC
The DNA here is from genome assembly GCF_047501495.1 of Ancylobacter sp. G4_0304. Taxonomy (NCBI): domain Bacteria; kingdom Pseudomonadati; phylum Pseudomonadota; class Alphaproteobacteria; order Hyphomicrobiales; family Xanthobacteraceae; genus Ancylobacter; species Ancylobacter sp. G4_0304. The sequence goes on from NZ_JAZDRM010000059.1 coordinate 4,123, forward strand.
TCGACGGCGGCAGTGGAGAGGCGTTCGTCCCACAGGATGATCGGCAGTTCGGTCAGCCGGGCGAGATTTCGGGCGAAGGCGCGCGAGGCCTGGGCGCGCGGGCCCTCCGAGCCGTCCATGTTCACCGGCAGGCCGAGCACGAAGCCGACCACGCCGCGCGCGGAAGCGAGCTGGAGGATGCGCCCGGCGTCGGGCGTAAACTGCTTGCGCGCGATGGTCTCGACACCGGCCGCGATGCGCCGGTCGGGATCGCTGCTGGCGACCCCGATCGTCTTGGTGCCGAGATCGAGGCCGATCAGGCTGCCGCGCGCGGGCAGCAGCCCGGCGGCTTCCACGATGGAGAGAATGGGTGCGCTCATGGCCGATGCGCTAGCACGACCGCCGGGCGCGCGCCACATCGCCATGGAGGGGTGTGGGCCGCGTCGCGAGCCCTTGTGCCGTCCTCGACGCGCCCTAATCTCCCGCCAGACGTTTCCTTGAGGAGATACCGATGAAGATCACCTGGTACGGTCATTCCGCCTTCCGCCTCGATTTCGCGGACAAGGCGGTGCTGATCGATCCGTTTCTGACCGGCAACCCGTCGTTCCGCTCCGGCCGCGACGTGGCGGTGATGGGCACGACCCATGTGCTGCTGACCCATGGCCATGGCGATCATGTCGGCGACACCGTGGGAATTGCTGAGGCGACCGGCGCCACCGTGGTCGCCAATGCCGACCTCGCCGCCTGGCTCGGCCATCAGGGCGTGAAGAATCTGGAGATGATGAACACCGGCGGCACGGTATGGCTCGACGGCTTCGCAGTCTCCATGGTGCGCGCCGACCACTCCTCGGGCGCGATGGTCGACGGCCATTCGGTTTATCTCGGCAATGCCAACGGCCTGATCGTGAAGGCGCCGGGCGAACCGGTGATCTGGCATATGGGCGATACCGACCTGTTTTCCGACATGGCGCTGATCGCCGAGATCCACAAGCCGGAGATCGTGATGGTGCCGATCGGCGACCGCTTCACCATGGGGCCGGAGAGCGCGGCGCTGGCGGTGAAGCGCTATCTGCCGGGTCTCACCATCCTCCCGTGCCACTATGCCTCGTTCCCGCCGCTGGAGCCGAATGCCGAGCGCTTCGTTGCGCTGGTCGAGGAGGAGGCGACGGTGATCGTGCCGGAAAACGGCGTACCGCTCAGCTTCTGACGAATCAGGGGGCGCGGTCGCGCCCTTCCATGTCGGCGCAGGCGCGGCGCACGGCCTGCGCCTGCATCAGCATCGCGACCGCGACCAGCTTCTCCAGCGCCTCGACCAGCGCGGGCAGGGCGATTCCGCCGCCGCGCGGTTCGGGCCGGCTCACCAGCCCGGCCTGCTCGGCCTCGTGCAGCATCCCGACGATGTGCGAGCGCGACAGCCGGTAATTCCGCGCCAGATGGGCGATTGGGGGAGGCGGGGCGCCGCGGCCGGTTTCCATCAGCGACAGCGCGAGCACGAGCCCACCATCGCGCTCGACGAACATGTCGAGCTCCGGCACGTCGTCCACCATGCGCCACCCCTGGCGGAACGGCAGCAGAAACGCGGCGACGAACGGGCCGAGGAAAGCGGGGTCATCGAGCCGCTCCAGCCCCGGCCGCACCTCCGGCATGAAGCCCACCATGGCCTCCAGCGTACGGCGCCAGCGCTCGCGGTGGAGCGCGAGCAGCTTCTCGGTGGCCGCGAGTCGGTTCAGGCGTCGGTCCGGGTCCGGCACGCTGGTAACGAGGCCCAGCAGCCGGAAGGTCGCGAGCATCGCGCCGGCACGGCCGGGGCTGCACAGGCCAAGTTCGGCTGCCTGTGCCTTCAACCGGCCCGATGTGAGGCCGCCGCGCGGGCCGCCCGCCAACGCCTCGAAATGCATGTCCAGGACGAGGAGCGAGAGAATGAATCGCCCGCGGTCATTTACCAGCCGGTTGAGAAAGGGACTGCCGCGATAAGTGCCGACGATGACGGCGGCGAAGGCGTGGGCGGCCTCAGTGAATTCCGGCCGTGCCCGCAGCGCCGCGATGTCGCCGGGCAAAATCGCGCTCGGCGCCCGCCGCGGCGTGGCGAGGGCGATGGGGCGCAGCGAAGGCGAGCCGGTGTTCGGCACCTGGATACTCCTGCCGTAATGTTGCTTCCCATGCGGCAGTCTCGCTGGGGAATGCAACCAATCTTCGGCATTGATGACGGTTTCGATCTGGCGAATGCATACGCGCCCCGCTTCAAAGTCAACCCGAGGAAATACCATGAAAAATCCGGGGAATTTCTCTCTCCTTCCGGCGAGCCGCGGCCGGCGGGCGCTGCACGCGCTGCTCGGCGCCGCCGCGCTCGCCCTGTTCGTCCCGGCGGGGAGTGGCCCGGCCGGTGCGGTGATCTACTGCACGGGGCCCGGCGTACCCGTGGGCTGCGTGGTGCGCCCGGCCGCTCCCGCCGCGCGGGCGGCGGTCTACTGCACGCGTCCGGGCTATCCGGTCGGGTGCGTCGGCGGCGTCGGTGCTCCGGGTGTCGGTGCTCCCGGCGTCGGTGTCGCGCCGGGCGTTGGAGTGGGAGCGCCGGGCGTGGGTGTTGCGCCGCGCGCCGGTTCTCCGGTCAATCGCGGCGGCCCGGTCAATCGCGTCGGCGTGCACTGAGCGCCGACGCCGTACTTCGTTCTCGTGAAAGGAAAACATCATGACGCTTCGTCTTTTCCCCCGCAGCGCGCTTGCCGCCGCCGCGCTGGTCGGCGCCTCGATCCTCGCCGCTCCGCTGGCTCACGCCGACAAGGCAGCCGGGGACGCCTGCGCGGCCTCGCTGAGCGCCGACGGCAAGGCGATCTACGCCGCCGCTCTGCCCTCGCTCGGCTCGGCCGACCTCCGCACGGTGGTGACCAACACCACCAAGTCGCTGGTCGAGGGTGGCAAGGTCGCCATGGGCAGCGCCCGCTCCAATGCGCAGGCCGCCGGTAAGTGTCTGGAAGTGGCCGGCTCCTGAGCCGACTTGCCCTTGTGGCTCCGATCGTCGGATGAACCGGGCGTAGCGCGTTGCGGGGCGGGCAGTCGCCCTGCTATACGGCGCGCGGTAGCAATTCAGCGTTCGGGATTTTGAGATGGCGGTCGATCAGGCGACGGTCCGGCGGGTGGCGCGGCTTTCGCGCATTGCCGTGACCGAGGACGAGGTGGCCCATCTGCAGGGCGAGCTCAATGCCATTCTCGCCTTCGTGGATGAGCTGGCGCAGGTGGATGTCTCCGGCGTCGAGCCGATGACCAGCGTCATCCCCATGACGCTGCCGATGCGCGCGGACGAGGTGACGGACGGGTTCTATCCCGCCCGTGTCCTCGCCAACGCTCCCAATGCCGAGGACGGCTTCTTCGCCGTTCCCAAGGTTGTGGAGTGAGCGCGATGACCGAACTTACCCGCCTCACCATCTCCGCCGCCCGCGAGGGGCTCGCCGAAGGCCGCTTCTCGGCCACCGAGCTGACGCAGGCCTATATCGACGCCATCGAGCCGGCCGGCGATCTGAACGCCTATGTGCTGGCGACGCCGGAAAAGGCGCTGGAGATGGCCAGGGCCAGCGACGAGCGCATCGCCAAAGGCGAGGCCGGGCCGCTGGAAGGCATCCCGCTCGGCATCAAGGACATGTTCGCCACCGAGGGCGTGCGCACCACGGCGTGCTCGAACATCCTCAAGAACTTCGTGCCGACCTATGAGTCGACCGTGACCTCGCAGCTCTGGCGGGACGGCGCGGTGCTGCTCGGCAAGCTGAATCAGGACGAGTTTGCCATGGGCTCGTCCACCGAATCGAGCGCCTTTGGACCGGCGGTGAACCCGTGGCGGCGCACCGGCTCGACCCAGCCCATCGTGCCGGGCGGCTCCTCCGGCGGCTCGGCGGCGGCGGTGGCGGCGCATATCTGCGCGGGCGCGGCCGGCACCGACACCGGCGGCTCGATCCGCCAGCCGGCGGCTTTTACCGGCACGGTCGGCATCAAGCCGACCTATGGCCGCTGCTCGCGCTGGGGCATCATCGCCTACGCCTCCTCGCTGGACCAGGCCGGCCCGATCGCCCGCTCGGTGAATGATGCGGCGCTCCTGCTGCGCTCCATGGCCGGCCACGATCCCAAGGATTCCACCAGCGCCAACCTTCCCGTGCCGGACTACCAGCAGGCGGTCGGCGCCTCGGTGAAGGGCAAGCGCATCGGCATTCCGAAGGAATATCGCGTCGATGGCATGTCGGCCGAGATCGCCGCCCTGTGGGACAAGGGCGCGGACATGCTGCGCGAGGCGGGGGCGGAGATCGTCGAGATCAGCCTGCCGCACACCAAGTACGCGCTGCCGGCCTATTACATCGTGGCGCTGGCCGAAGCCTCGTCCAACCTCGCGCGCTATGACGGCGTGCGCTATGGCGAGCGCGTTCCCGGCCGCGACATCATCGAGATGTATGAGAAGACCCGCGCGGCGGGCTTCGGCGAGGAAGTGCGCCGGCGCATCATGATCGGCACCTATGTGCTCTCGGCCGGCTATTACGACGCCTATTACCTCAAGGCCCAGAAGGTGCGCACGCTGATCAAGCGCGACTTCGAGAACGCCTTTGCGGACGGCATAGACGCGGTGCTCGCGCCCGCCACCCCGTCGCCGGCCTTCGGCATCGGTGAAAAGTCCGGCGCCGATCCGGTGGAGATGTATCTCCAGGACGTGTTCACCGTGACGCTGAACATGGCGGGCCTGCCTGGCATCGCGGTGCCGGCCGGGCTGTCCTCCGACGGCCTGCCGCTGGGCTTGCAGCTCATCGGCCGCCCGTTCGGCGAGGAGGGGTTGTTCTCGCTCGGTCAGGTGATCGAGGACGCCGCCGGCCGCTTCCCGTGCCCCGATCAGTGGTGGAAGTGATGGCGCGCCGCCTGCCTGACAGAGAGGCCGCGCTGCTGCCGTTCCGCTCGGAGATCGACCGGATCGACGCCCAGATCGTCGAACTGCTGGCACGGCGCTTCGAGGTGGTGAAGCACGTCATCGCGGTGAAGAAGACCGAGGGTCTCGCCGCGCTGCTTCCCGAGCGGGTCGAGGATGTGGTGGAGAAGGTCTGTGCCGAGGCGGAGACCAAGGGCGTGCCGCCAGAGCTGGTCGAAAAGCTCTGGCGCATCCTCATCCAGTGGGTCATCGACTACGAGAACGAGCGGCTGGGCTGAGCCCGGCCGCCATTCTCTCGAAGTTCAGCGATCCAGCGACGACACAGCCTCGCTGAGCGTTTCCTGCTCTAGCGACACCTGACGCGTGGCCCAGTCCGCGAAATGCGCGGCGTTGCGGCAGAAGCCGGGGATGGATGCGCCTTCGGGAGCGGTCCCCAGCCAGTCGCGGCAGGTGTCACCGGAGCGGCAGCCGAGGCAGCGCTGGGCGCCGCCGCGCAGCTCGTCATTGGAAACCAGAGGGAACCGAGGGTCGAAGCCGGCGCGCTCCATCATGGCGCGGAACAGTGCCAGCCTTTCGTCGATCGTATCGATGTGCATGTGACGCCTCCCTTGTCCAAACCGGGAAAGGGTGAGCGCGAAACCGGCGCGGCGCGTTGATATCGCTCAATCCGCGCGCGATACCCAGTCGCGGAACAGGGCCAGATCGATATTGCCGCCGCTGAGCGCGACGCCGACCCGCCGGCCGCGCTGGCGCTCGCCCTCGCGCAGCAGGGCCGCAAGGGCGGCGGCGCCCGCGCCCTCGGCGAGGTTATGGGTGTCGGTCCAGTAGATTCTCACCGCCCGCGCCACCTCGTCGTCGCTGACGGTGACGATGCGGCTGGCGCCGGCGCGGATGATGTCCAGCGCCTGCGCATTGGGAATGCGCACCGCGAGCCCGTCGGCCTTGGTGTCGGCGCTGGCGATCTCGACCGGATGCCCGGCCGCCACGGAGCGGGCATAGGCGTCGGCATGGGCGCTCTGCACGCCGACGATCTCAGTCCTGAGCCCCATCAGGTCGCGGGCGAGGATCGCCCCGCAGATGCCCGAGCCGAGGCCGATCGGGACATAGAGCGCGTCCAATGTCCCGGCGGCGGTGAACAGTTCATGCGCCCAGGTGGCGACGCCGAGCACGAGGTCGCGGTGGAAGGACGGCGCGAAATACAGGCCGTCGCGCTCGGCCAGCGCCATGGCATGCACGCGAGCGGCGTCGAAATCCGCGCCATGCTCGATCAGCGTGGCGCCGAGCGCGGCCATGGCGGCGTTCTTCTCCGCGCTGTTGCCCTCGGGAACCACGATGGTGACGGGCAGGCCGTGGCGGGCGCCGGCGAAGGCCAGCGACTGGCCGTGATTGCCGCGCGTCGCCGAGATGAGACCGTTCGGCGCCAGCCGCTCGCGGGCGAGGCGCTCGGCATGGATCAGCCCGCCGCGCACCTTGAAGGCGCCGGTCGGGGTCTGGTTCTCGTGCTTTACCCAGACCTCCGCTCCGGTGCGCGCCGCCAGCAGCGGCCAGGCATATTGATGGGTGCCGGGGAAGACGGCGTGAACCTGCCGCCGCGCGGCTTCGAGATCGTCGAGGCTGAACATGAGCGACCAATAGGGCAGGCGTCCCGCGAAGGAAAGCGGGTCAAGGAAAGCGGGTGTTGCCTCGGGGCGGAGTTTGGGGGTAGGCAATCCGGCAAAGCCGATAGGATTATTCCGATCCGCCGCCTGCAAACGTCAGAAGGCCGCCCGCGATGAACATGCACGCCCGCCCCGCCGACCCGAAGAAGCTGATCAAGGGTGCGACCGGCGACTGGGAAGTCGTCATCGGCATGGAAATCCATGCGCAGGTGACGTCGAACTCGAAGCTGTTCTCCGGCGCTTCCACCGAATTCGGCGGCGATCCCAATTCGCACGTCTCGCTGGTCGATGCCGCGATGCCCGGCATGCTGCCGGTGATCAACGAGGAATGCGTGAAGCAGGCGGTGCGCACCGGCCTGGGGCTGAAGGCGCAGATCAACAACCGCTCGGTGTTCGACCGGAAGAACTATTTCTACCCGGACCTGCCGCAGGGCTACCAGATCAGCCAGTTCAAGCACCCGATTGTCGGCGAGGGCGTCGTGCTGGTCGACACCGCCGACGGACAGATCGAGGTCGGGATCGAGCGGCTGCATCTGGAGCAGGATGCCGGCAAGTCGATCCATGACCTGCATCCCAACCAGTCGCTGGTCGACCTGAACCGCTCCGGCGTGGCGCTGATGGAAATCGTCTCGAAGCCTGACCTGCGCTCCTCCGAGGAAGCCAAGGCCTATGTGACCAAGCTGCGCACCATCCTGCGCTATCTCGGCACCTGCGACGGCGACATGGAGAAGGGTAGCCTGCGCGCCGACGTGAACGTCTCGGTGCGCAAGCCAGGCGATGATTTCGGCACGCGCTGCGAGATCAAGAACGTCAACTCGATCCGCTTCATCGGCCAGGCCATCGAGGTCGAGGCGCGCCGCCAGATCGGCATCATCGAGGATGGCGGCACCATCGACCAGGAAACCCGCCTGTTCGACCCCGGCCGGGGCGAGACCCGCTCCATGCGCTCCAAGGAAGAAGCGCATGACTACCGCTATTTCCCCGACCCGGACCTGTTGCCGCTGGAATTCGACGACGCCTTCGTCGAAGCGCTGAAAGTGCATCTGCCGGAACTGCCGGACGAGAAGAAGGCGCGCTTCGTCGCCAGCTACGGCCTCTCGGCCTATGACGCCGACGTGCTGGTCGCCGAGAAGGACACCGCCGACTATTACGAGGCGGCGGCGAAGGGGCGCGACGCCAAGGCGGTGGCGAACTTCACCATCAACGAGCTGTTCGGCCGGCTGAACAAGGAAGGCAAGGACATCGCCTCCTCGCCGGTCTCTGCCGATCAGATCGGAACCATCGTCGACCTGATCGCCGACGGCACCATCTCCGGCAAGATCGCCAAGGACCTGTTCGAGATCGTGTTCACCGAGGGCGGCGATCCCCGCGCGGTGGTGGAAGCGCGCGGCATGAAGCAGGTTACCGACACCGGCGCCATCGAGGCGGCGGTCGACGCCATCATCGCCGCCAACCCGGATAAGGTGCAGCAGGTGCTGGCCAAGCCCACCATGCTGGGCTGGTTCGTCGGGCAGGTGATGAAGTCCACCGGCGGCAAGGCCAACCCGCAGGCGGTGAACGACCTGTTGAAGGCGAAGCTCGGCATCTGAGAGCCAGATATCGTCATCCCGGACGGCCGATAGCCGATCCGGGAACGCCGAAACGGTGAGCGGTCCCGGCTCTTTGCCGCGCCGGCGGGGATGACGCCGATTGAGAGGGCGACGATGACCCATGTAACGCCGATGACGGCCCGTTCCGAGGCCGTTGTCATCGAGCCCGCCACCCACGCGGATCTGGCCGACATCATCGCCATTCTCGCCGCCGAGACGCTGCTCGGGGTGCGCGACAGCACCGATCCGGCCGACCTGCCGGCTTATGAGCGCGCCTTCGAGGACATCGCGCAGAACCCGCGCACTACGATCTATGTAGCAAAGTGCGAGGGGCGGGTGCTCGGCACCTTCCAGCTCGTGCTGATGCGGGCGCTGACGCGCCGGGGCGCGCTGCTGGCGATCGCCGAGGCGGTGCAGGTGCACCCGGACGCGCGCGGCATGGGGATCGGCCGCGCGATGATGGATTTCGCGAAGGACGAGGCGAAGCGGCGCGGAGCCGGCTCGCTACAGCTCACCTCAAACAAGCAGCGGCTGGATGCCCACCGCTTCTACGAGCGCGCCGGCTTCGAGCGCCGGCATGAAGGCTTCAAGATCGATTTCTATTAAGCCGGCAAACCATCCTCACAGACATTTTGCCATGAACACGTGCCAGGCCTTGGCGCCGGTCAGGTTGTTCTTCGCCTTGTAGTCCTTCCACTGCGCGTTGCAGCGGGTCAGCGCGGCCTTGTCGGTCTCGCTGTCGTCATCCTCCTCGCGCGCGGCGGCGGAGGGCTGAGTGGTGGACGGCTTGTCCTTGGTCAGCGGCTTGGCGCCCGCGCTCGGCACCGAGGTGCGCGAGCCTGTGGTGGCGCTTTTCGGCGCGGGCGTCGTGCCGGCCATGCAGGACTGCGAGAACTCGCGATAGGTGAGATCGCCGGTCTGGTCCTTCGCCTTCATGTCGTTCCAGCGCGCCGCGCAGTCCTTGGCGGAGGCGCCGCCGGTGGCGGGCTTGGGCGCCGGGGCGGAGGAGGGCGCAGCGGAGCCTGCATTGGCGGTGCATTGCTGGAAGAACTGGCGATAGGTGAGATCGCCGGTCTGGTCCTTAGCCTTCATGTCGTTCCAGCGCTCGGAACACTGCTTCATCACCGCCGAACTCTGGGCGTTCGCGGGTGCCGCCGTGGCGAGGGCGATGAGGGCGGCGGCCAATGCGCTGAAGGCCGCGTTCCGGCGCGGGGGGAAGCTGTTGCGGACCGGCATGTCGCACCTCGGCGAAATTGTCTGCCGCGGTGCCGCCGCCGGCGCGGGGAGGGCCGGCAGTCTGCCAGCCCCTCGCGACACGTCTTAGAACCCTTTCCGCTCAGGTGGAATCACCTCGGCGATAGAAAGCGCTCACTTCATTGAACGGGAGCATTTTCCTTTGCGAAAGGCGGTGGGCTTTGGCACATCCAGCCGCTTCGCGCGTGCGAGGCGGTGCCTAACGGCGGGGCGAGGTGCCGCTCGGCACCCCGCCCGCCGGCGCCGTTCAGGCGCCCTTGAGACATTTCGACAGGAAGTCCTTCTGGCCGAGGCCGTTCAGCTTCCCGGCCTTCTGGCCCGTGCTCCACTCCTTCTCGCAGCTTTTCTTGCTGGTCTGGGCGGCGACCTTCAGCGGGGCGGGGGCCGCCTGTGCCGTGGTCTGCACCTTGG
>NZ_JAZDRM010000005.1:0-160689 GCF_047501495.1 Ancylobacter sp. G4_0304
GCGTCCGACACCCCCGACGCCAGACCCGCCCCCGACGCCACAACAACCTCGGCACCAAGACCGACAAACCGCTTCACCGTCTCAACCGAACCCGAAACACGGGGCTCAACCAAAACGTCTTCGTGCAAAATGCTCAGCTTCATTCGCCTTCCTCCCAAGAAGGTAGTCTCAAGATGTCATCAGTCCCGCCATTACGTCCGGCGGTTTTCGTTCAGTCTTCCAGTATGGCGAGCAGGTCCTTGGCATCAATGGAACTGCCGGGCGCCACCAGTATCTCCAGCACCTTGCCCGCGCGAGGGGCGTGGATCGCGGTTTCCATCTTCATCGCCTCGATGGTCAACAGGACATCACCGGCCTTGACCGCCTGCCCGGTAAGGGCGGCGAGCGAGGAGATGGTACCGGGCATCGGCGCAGCGACGTGGAACTCGTTGCCCTCCTCCGCCTTGCGGCGGCCGGCGACCTTCGGCACCGCGTCGCGGTCCACCACCACGATCATGCGCGGCTGGCCGTTGAGCTCGAAGAACACCTCGACCATGCCGTCGTCGCGGGTCTCGCCGATGGCGGTGAGCCGGACCATCAGCGCCTTGCCGCGCTCGATCTCGATCACGGTCTCGTCGCCCGGCTTCATGCCGTAGAAAAACACCGGGGTCGGCAGCGCCGAGACCGGGCCGAATTTGGCGACCACGGGCGCGAAATCGGCGAACACCTTCGGGTACATCAGATAGGATGCCAGCTCGCGGTCGCTCGCCTCGTGGCCGACCAGCTTCGACACCTCGGCCCGCTCGGCCTCCAGATCCGCCTCCGGGATCAGCGAGCCGTAACGCACCGTGATCGGTTCTTCGCCCTTCAGCGCCTTCTTCTGCAAGGCCTGCGGCCAGCCGCCGACCGGCTGCCCGTATTCGCCATGCAGCATCGCCACCGCCGAGGCCGGGAAGGCGACGTCGCGGGTGGGATCGAGCACGTCGGCCGCGGTAAGACCCTGGCTCACCATCATCAATGCGAGGTCGCCCACCACCTTGGAAGAGGGCGTGACCTTGATGATGTCGCCGAACAGGTCGTTGGCATCGCGATAGGCCTTGGCGACCTCGTGCCAGCGGCTCTCCAGACCCATGGAGCGTGCCTGCTCCTTGAGATTGGTGAACTGCCCGCCCGGCATCTCGTGGAGATAGACTTCGGAGGCCGGCCCCTTGAGGTCGCTTTCGAAGGCGGCGTATTGCGCGCGCACGCCTTCCCAATAGAAGCTGATGCGCCGGATCGCTTCCGGGTCGAGGCCGGTGTCGCGCTCGGAGCCGCGCAGCGCCTCGACGATCGAACCGAGGCAGGGCTGCGAGGTCATCCCGCTCATCGCGTCCATGGCGAGGTCGACCGCGTCGACCCCCGCCTCCACCGCCGCCAGCACCGAGGCTGCTGCAACGCCGGAGGTGTCGTGGGTGTGGAAGTGGATCGGCAGGCCGACCTCTTCCTTCAGCGCCTTGAACAGCACCTTCGCGGCCGCCGGCTTGACGAGGCCGCCCATGTCCTTGAGGCCGAGAATGTGGACGCCGGTCTTCTCCAGCTCCTTCGCCATGGAGACGTAGTATTTGAGATTGTACTTGGAGCGGTCGGGGTCCAAGAGGTCGCCGGCGTAGCAGATCGCGCCTTCCACCAGCTTGCCGGTCTTCAGCGCCTCGTCGATCGAGATGCGCATGTTCTCGATCCAGTTGAGGCAGTCGAAGACACGGAAGATGTCCATGCCGGCATCCGCCGCCTGGCGGATGAAGAAGCGCACCACATTGTCGGGATAATTGGCATAGCCCACGCCATTGGCGCCGCGCACCAGGGTCTGGGTGAGCACGTTCGGCACATTGGCGCGGATCTTGGCGAGCAGCTCCCACGGGTCTTCCGAGAGGAAGCGCATCGAAACGTCGAAGGCCGCGCCGCCCCAGCATTCCAGCGACAAGAGCTCGGGCAGGCCGCGGGCGTAGGAATCGGCGACCTTCGCGATGTCGTAGGCGCGCATGCGGGTGGCGAGCAGCGACTGGTGGGCGTCGCGCATCGTGGTGTCGGTGACCAGCACCCGCTTCTGCGCCAGCATCCAGTCGGCGAAGCCCTTGGGGCCGAGTTGTTCCAAAAGCTGCCGCGTGCCGGGCGCCGGCGCGTTGAGGAAGCTCGGGGGCTCGGGCACGCGGGCGGTGGCGGAGGGCTTCGCACGGCCCTTTACCTCCGGGTGGCCGTTCACCGTGACATCGGCGATCCACGCCAGCAGCTTCGTCGCGCGGTCACGCCGGCCGCCGAAGTCGAACAGTTCGGGCGTGGAGTCGATGAAGCGCGTGGTGTAGCGGCACTGGGTGAAGTCCTCATGGGTGAGGACGTTCTCCAGGAACGGCAGATTGGTGGCGACGCCGCGGATGCGGTACTCGCGCAGCGCGCGGTACATGCGGGCGATCACTTCCTCGCCGGTCGGCGCCCCGGCGGTCACCTTCTCCAGCATCGGGTCATAGAACCGCGTCACCACCGCGCCGGAATAGGCGGTGCCGCCGTCAACGCGGATGCCGAAGCCCATGGCGCCGCGATAGGCGGTGATGCGGCCATAGTCCGGGATGAAGTTGTTCTCGGGATTTTCCGTGGTGATGCGGCACTGCATGGCATGGCCGTTCAGCGCGATGTCGCCCTGCTCCGGAATGCCGGTCTCCTCGACCTTGCCGATATGGCCGCCTTCGAGAATCTTGATCTGCGCCTTGATCAGGTCGAGGCCGGTGACGACCTCGGTCACGGTGTGCTCGACCTGGATGCGCGGGTTCACCTCGATGAAGTAGAAGGCCCCGGTGTCGGAATCCATCAGGAACTCGACCGTGCCGGCGCCGACATAATCGGTGGCCCGGCCGATGGCGAGCGCGGCGTCGGTCAGTCCCTTTCGGGTCGCCTCATCGACATAAGGCGCCGGGGCGCGCTCGATGACCTTCTGGTTGCGGCGCTGGATCGAGCAGTCGCGCTCGAAGACATGGACCAGATTGCCATGGGTATCGCCGAGGATCTGCACCTCGACATGGCGCGCGCGGCGCACCAGCTTTTCGAGATAGACCTCGTCCTTGCCGAAGGCAGCCTTGGCTTCGCGCTTGGCGGTCATCACCGCGTCGAGCAGCTTGTCCTCGCTCTCGATCGGGCGCATGCCGCGCCCGCCGCCGCCCCAGCTCGCCTTGAGCATGACGGGGTAGCCGACCTTGCGCGCCGCCTCCAGCACCAAGGCGTCATCGTCCGGCAGCGGCTCGGTCGCGGGCATGACCGGCACGCCGACGGAAATGGCGAGATTGCGCGCGGCGACCTTGTTGCCGAGCGTGCGCATGGTCTGCGGCGTCGGCCCGATGAACACGATGCCGGCCTCGTCACACGCCTCGGCGAATTCCGGGCTTTCCGACAGGAAGCCGTAGCCGGGATGGATGGCGTCGACCTTCGCCTCTTTGGCGACGCGGATCACCTCGTCAATCGACAGATAGGCGTCGATCGGGCCGAGCGGCTTCGCCAGCCACGGCCCGCGCCCGACCTGATAGGCCTCGTCCGCCTTGAAGCGGTGGAGGGAGAGCTTGTCCTCCTCGGCATAGATCGCGACGGTGGCGATGCCGAGCTCGGAGGCGGCCCGAAACACGCGGATGGCGATTTCGGAGCGGTTGGCGACCAGCAATTTCTTGATCGGTCGGGTCATGAGCGTGTCCTGGATGTATCGGTGCCACGGGACGTGTTCGTCAGTGACCTACATCCGAGCCAGCGGCTTCCGGCCAGCGAGCCAAGGCCACACCGGAGGCACACGCCATTCGCGACCGGCGACAGGGGTCGCCGTATGCCGCATGTAGGAAGCCTCTCCGATGCACGAGCCATGCCGTGGATACCGCACCTGTGCAAAAAGACCGCGCGCTCTAGACAGCTAATTGGTATACAGAATTCTAAATACCAGCAAGCCCGATTCCGTCACCGGCCCAGGCTGGCGCAGCGGCGTGGTTAGCGCTCCCTTGCCGCGCCGCACCGCGCGACGCGCCCCGCGAGCACTTGCGAACAGCACCCCGCGCAAACGTGAATACTGATGTCGCCGAATCGACACGCTGCAATGCAAAACAACATCTGCGAGACACGCCCCTCGTTTTGGTTCATATCATCGAAGTTGAATCGAGAACTGAATTCATAATCACGGAGGAACCCATGTACAGCAGGCGGGAACGCGCGACCAAGATCGTGGCGACCCTCGGGCCGGCGTCGTCCAGCCCCGAGAAGATCAAGGCCCTGTACGAGGCCGGCGTTGATGTGTTCCGGATGAATTTCAGCCACGGGACGCAGGAGAACCACGGCCGGGTGATCGCCGACGTGCGCGCGCTGGAGAAGGAAGTCCGCCGCCCCATCGGCGTGCTGGCCGATCTTCAGGGGCCCAAGCTGCGCCTTGGACGGTTCGTCGACGGCTTCATCAACCTGACCGCTGGCAGCACCATCCGCTTCGACACCGACCCGACGCCGGGCGACGAGACCCGCGTGCCGATCCCGCACCCGGAAATTCTCGAAGCCCTGCATGAGGGCTCCACCGTCCTGCTCGACGACGGCAAGGTCCGCGTGAAGGTGGTCAAGAAGGGCGCCGGCTTCATCGAGGCCGCGGTCATCGCCGGTAACCGGCTGTCCAACAACAAGGGCTTCAACGTTCCCGACGTGGTGCTGCCGGTCTCGGCGCTCACCGACAAGGACCGTTCCGACCTCACCTTCGCGCTCGACCAGGGCGTGGAGTGGATTGCGCTCTCCTTCGTGCAGCGCCCCGAGGACATCATCGAGGCCCGCGAGCTGATCGAGGACCGCGCCCAGATCAACCTCAAGCTGGAAAAGCCGGCGGCGATCGACCACCTCACCCGCGTCATTGAACTGACCGACAGCGTGATGTTCGCGCGCGGCGATCTCGGCGTCGAGCTGTCGCTGCCGGAACTGCCGGCGCTGCAGAAGCGGGTGATCCGCGAGTGCCGCCGCCAGGGCAAGCCGGTGATCGTCGCCACCCAGATGCTGGAATCGATGATTTCCGCCCCGGTGCCGACCCGCGCCGAGGTCTCGGACGTCGCCAATGCCGTGTATGAGGGCGCCGACGCCGTCATGCTCTCGGCGGAAAGCGCCGCCGGCCAGTACCCGGTCGAAGCGGTGGCGATGATGGATCAGATCATCAAGCACGTGGAGCGCGATCCCGGCTATCGCAAGATCATCGATTCCCAGCGCCCCGAGGAAGGCCACAACGTCGCCAATGCGGTGACCCAGGCCGCCTATCAGGCGGCGAACGCGGTCGATGCGGCGGCGATCGTGACCTACACGCTCTCCGGCACCACGACGCTGCACGCCGCCCGCGAGCGCGCGCGCATCCCGATCGTCGGCATTGCCAGCCGCCTCGACACCGCCCGCCGGCTGGTGCTGTCCTATGGCGTCCATGTCGTCCACGCGCCCGAGGAAATCCACACCTTCGGCGAGATGGCCAACAAGGCGACGCAGGTGACGCTGGAACACGGCTTCGCCCGCGAAGGCGACCGCATCGCGATCACCGCCGGCGTGCCCTTTGCCATGCCGGGTACCACCAACGTGCTGCGCATCGTCACCATCGACAAGACGATGCTGGCCCGCCTGCCCTCCAGCGAGACCGTTGCCGAGCGCCCGGTACCGCGCGCGGCGGCGCGCGCCACGGGCGATGCGACGCTGCGCTCGAACCCGCTGGAAGATCCGGCGGACTGACACGCCGACGCGTGATCACACGAGGAAAGGCCCTCTCCCGCGAGAGGGCCTTTTCATTTTGGCACCTGCGGCACGGTAAGCCTTGCCGCTCAGGCCAGTTCCATCGCCACGATCTCGATCGGCGCGCCGCCGATGCCGTGCGAGAAATAGCCAGTGCCGACCACCTCGAAGCCGTGGCGCTGGTAGAATCCGGCCGCGTTCAGCGTGGATTCGACACGGACCGGTCCGTCATGGTCGCGGCGCGCCTGCGCGATGCCGATCTCCAGCAGCCGGCTGCCGAGACCGGCCCCGGCGGCTTTCGGGTGCAGGAACAGCCGCGTCACCTCGCCGGGCACCGCATCGACGAAGCCGATCAACGCGCCATCCAGCTCGGCGACGGTGATGGCGCCCCGGCCGATCAGCACCTCGTAATAATCCGCGTCGCGCCGGCCCATCCAACCGGCGATCTGCTCGGGGGAATAATGCTGGACCGACAAGCCCTTGACCGATAGCCAGGTGATATCGAACAGCGCCTGACCGTCGCCGGAGCGTGCCGGGCGCAGGACGATGCGGGCGTGATCAAGATGGGTGCTCATGACTCGACTCGGCTGGTCACTGTGATCACAGAAGACTAGCCGAATCGCCGCCCGCTCTGGAAGCCCTGCCGCGCCCTATTCGAAATCGACAACCTGGTTGTTCAGCGGCAGCGCGTCTGTCATCGCGCCGACAAGGCGCGGCTCGATGCGCGCCTTCTTGCCGTTCTCCAGCTCGTCCTCATTGCCCGGCGAAAGCGTGCCCTGCCCGGAAAAGCGGGTGAAGACATAGGGCAGGCCGCTGGCATTCAGCGGCGAGGGGCCGTCCATCACATGGAAATGCAGGTGCGGCGCGGTGGAATTGCCGGTGTTGCCCAGAAGGCCGATGACGTCGCCGGTCTTCACCCGGTCGCCGAGCCCGACCTTGAGGCTGCCGCGCTGGAGATGGGCGTAGAAGGCATAGGCGCCTCCGCCAATGTCGACGACCAGCATGTTGCCGCCGATATTGGCCGGCACGATCCCGGTCGGCTTGGCGTCCGGCCCCGGCACCTGCTCGTCCGCCTCGTCATAGCGGTTCACCACCACGCCATCGGCGGCGGCGAGGATCGGGTCGCCATAATAGGCGTAGTCGGCCAGCCTGGTGCCGTGGCCGGTGAACAGATGCCCGTCCTCCTGAAGCTTCACCCAATCGATGGCGAAGCGCTCCGGCGCGACCTGACGGCCATTGATGGCCAGGATCGCCCCGCGATGGGCGGTGAGTGCGTCGCAGCAGCCGCTGACCGCGACCCAGCCCTTGCCGCGCAGCGGCGGCGCCACCACCACGGCCGGGGGCCCGGGCACCACAGGCGCGCCGGTGAAGGTGTAGACGGCCGGCGCGGGGCCATCCGAGGCGTCGGGCACCAGCGTGCCGTTCTCCTCCTTCAGCCGCGTCGCGGTGGTGCGGGCGGAGACCTGTGCGGGCAAGGTGGCGCCGGCATCGAGGCTGACGTCGAGAAACACCACGGCCGAGCCGCCGGGCGCGATGGCGCCGTCCCTGCCGGCATAAAAATGCGTCATCGCCGTCAAGCCCTCGCCCGACAGCGTGGCGAGCAGGTTGCCGGAGGCATCGACGCTCTCCAGCCGGTCGAGCCGGACGTACCAGGCGCTGGCATTGCTCACCGCCAGCTCATAGGCCAGGTGCACCCGCCCGTCGGCGCCGCGCACCGGATCGGGCGCGCTCAGGGGGCGAACCACGATCGAGGACAGAACCTCGTCGGGCTTCAGCGACTGACCGGCGGCCGGCAGCGCCAGCAGCACGGCGAGGGCCGCCGCACCGCCAAGCGTGGCGAACCTCGATCGACAGCTCATGGCGATCACCCTTCGAGCGCGCGGAGGTAGCGGATCGGCTTGCCCGGCGCCACCGACTGCGCGGCCGCGACGATGGCGTTGGCGTCGATGCCATGATGGCGGTAGAGGTCGGCGATCGAGCCGGTCTGGCCGAAATGCTCGACGCCGAGCGCGCGGGTGCGGTGGCCGGCGACCGAGCCGAGCCAGCCCAGCGTCGCGGGATGACCGTCGAGCACCGTGACCAGCGAGCAGCCCTGCGGCACGTCGGCGAGCAGGCGCTCGACATGGCTGCGCGCCTTGACGAGGCCGCGTTCGCGGGCGCGGGCCGAGGCGGTCCAGCCGGCATTGAGGCGGTCGGCGGAGGTGACGGCGAGGAGGCCGACATCCTTGCGGTCCTCGGCCATCAGCCCCACCGCCTCGATCGCCTCGGGCGCCACCACGCCCGTATAGACCACCACCACCTCGGCATTCGGCCCCGGCCGGCGCACCCAGTAGCCGCCCTCGATGATGTCGCGCTCCAGCGCGGGGGTGATGTCACGCGCCGGCTGCGCCAGCGTGCGGGTCGACAGCCGCAGATAGACCGAGCCGCCGGTCTCGTCGCGCAGCCAGCTCTGCTCCTCGGCCTCGACTTCCGGCAGCGGCACGCCCTCGCGCTGGAGATAGTCGAACGCCCAGCGCAGGATGATCGACAACTCGTCGACATAGGCCGGCTCAAAGGCGGCGAGCCCGTCCTGCGCCATGCCGATCAGCGGCGTGCCGATCGACTGGTGCGCGCCGCCTTCCGGCGCCAGCGTGAGCCCGGAGGGTGTCGCCACCAGAATGAAGCGGGCGTCCTGGTAGCAGGCATAGTTGAGCGCATCGAGGCCGCGCTGGATGAACGGGTCGTACAGCGTGCCGACCGGAATCAGCCGCGCGCCGAACAGCGAATGCGACAGGCCGAGCGCGGAAAGCAGGATGAACAGGTTCATCTCCGCGATGCCGAGCTCCATGTGCTGGCCGCGCGGCGAGGCGGTCCAGTCGAAGGTGGAGGGGATGCGCTCGGCGCGGAACAGGTCGGCAATCTCCTGCGGGGCGAACACCCCGCGCCGGTTCACCCAGCCGCCGAGATTGGTGGAGACCGTAACGTCCGGCGAGGTGGTGACGATGCGGTCCGCCAGCGGTCCGCCCTGCTTGCCGAGCTCCGCCATGATCAGGCCGAAGCCCTGCTGGGTCGACAGCTCCGGCTGCTTGGGCAGCGCCAGCGTCGAAGGCACCGGCAGGTGCACATCCTCGAAGCGGCGCTTGCCCAGCGCGTTGAACGGCACCTCGGCCAGGAAGCGTTCCAGCTCCGCCGGCGCCACGTCGAGCCCCTCGAACCGGTCCCACTCATGGCCGCGGCGCACATCCATGGAGGTGCGGAAGCCTTCCATCTGCGCCGGGGTCATCAGTCCGGCATGGTTGTCCTTGTGGCCGGCGAGCGGCAGGCCGTAGCCCTTGATGGTGTAGGTGATGAACAGCACCGGCCGGTCGTGGTCGATCGCGGCGAAGGCCTCGGTCAGCGAGGGCAGGTCGTGGCCGCCCAGATTGGTCATCAGCGCCGAGAGTTCCTCGTCGGAGCGCTTGTCGATCAGCGCGGTGAGCGGGCCCTGGTCGCCGAGATCGTCATTGAGGCGCTTGCGCCAGGCCGCGCCGCCCTGGAAGGTCAGCGCCGAATAGAGCTGGTTGGGCGCGCGGTCGATCCAGTCGCGCAGCTTGTCACCGCCGGGCTCGGCGAACGCTTCCATCAGCCGCGCGCCGTATTTCAGCGTCACCACCTCCCAGCCAAAGGCGCGGAACAGCGCCTCAAGCCGCGCCGGCAGGCCCTCGCGGATCACCGCATCGAGGCTCTGGCGATTGTAGTCGAGGATCCACCAGCAATTGCGCAGACCCTGCTTCCAGCCTTCGAGCAGGGCCTCATAGATATTGCCCTCGTCCATCTCGGCGTCGCCGACCAGCGCGATCATCCGCCCGTCCAGCTGGCGGTCGCCGAATTTGTGGGCGCGCACATAGTCCTGCACCAGGCTGGCGAACAGCGTCTGCGCCACCCCGAGCCCGACCGAGCCGGTGGAAAAGTCCACGTCGTCAATGTCCTTGGTACGCGAGGGATAGGACTGTGCGCCCTTGTAGCCGCGGTAATTCTCCAGCTTCTCCCGCGTCTGGTGGCCGAGCATATACTGGATGGCGTGGAAGATCGGCGAGGCATGGGGCTTCACCGCCACGCGGTCCTGCGGGCGCAGCACCGAGAAATACAGCGCGGTCAGGATCGTGGACAGCGAGGCCGAGGAGGCCTGATGGCCGCCGACCTTCAGCCCGTCGGCATTGGGGCGGACATGGTTGGCGTGGTGGATGGTCCAGGCCGAAAGCCAGGACACCTTGCGCTCCAGCGCGCCGAGCAGCCGGAAGTCGGCCGCCCCGCGGCGGGCGGCGCTGGCATCATGCACGTCGTGGCGGCGATTTTCGCTCATACCGGTCGTCTCCTCCTGCGTCAGGAGAGCATGTCGCCGGAAAGGGCCGCTCGGCAAGGCACTCTTGGTATGAGGACAGAAATGTGACTTCGGCAGCGTCGGAAACAAGGCGCGCCCGGTCACGGGCGCGCGGTTTCAGTTGGCGGTCGAGGGGTAGCTCGACGCGCCCGGCACCAGCCGCACCGGGGCGCCCGTCGTCCCCGTCGACGGCGACTGGCCGGAGGGCAGGCCTGGGATGGTCGGCGGCGCGCTGAAGGGCGAGTTCTGGCTCGGCGTCGTCACGCTGCGCGAGGGCGCGGGATCGACCACCGTGCCGGCCGGCGGCGTGCCGCGCACTACGCTCGGCGTGGCGGACGGCGCGAGCTGGGTGGACACGCCCGGTCCGGGCACTTGCGGATAGCCCTCCACCGGGTAGAGCGGGCTCTCCTGGCCTTGCGGCTGCTGGTAGAACGGCTCGGTATAGACCTGCTCGGGCTGCGCCACCGGCGCGCCGTAGCGAGGGGGGCGCGGGGCGCTGCGCCGGGGGGCGGGCGCAACAGTGGCGCGCGGCTCCGGTCCGAGCCAGCCATCGAGCACCGTGCCGTCACCCTGCAGGCCGGACGGGTAGGCCAGCGGCCCGCCGATGCGACCGATGCCCTCGGGCTCGCCGAGCGGACGGCCATAGGGCTGCCAGCCCTTCGGCAGGAAATAGGCGTTGATCGAGAAGCGGTACATCACGCGCAGCAGGTCCTGCTCGGTCGCCCCCACCTGGCACAGGCGCAGGCGCAGCGCGATGATGCCGCGGTCGCGCATCAGTATGTAGAGTGGAGCCTGTGACTGGATGCGCTGCCACGCATACATGCACAATTCGCCGGCGCCGCCGATGCCCATGGCATAGTTGAACGGCCCGTAGCGGTTCTGCACGAAGTAGTTTGAGACATGCATCGAAATGCCGGGCATGCGCTCGGTCATCTCGTCGTCGATGACTTCTTCGTTCAGCCAGTCGTCGGCGCGCAGGTTCTCGCTGCCGGTGCGTTCCTTCACCGGACCGAAGAACACGGCATGGAAGGCGTTCTGGCCGCGCGCATAGGAATTGGTTTCGAGCGCGATTTCCTGCTCGACCGCGTTATAATAGCGTGTCTCCAGCACCGCGAGCACGCGCGGCGCGGCGCCCGGCTCCGGCAGCACGATGGCGTCAGAGAGCGGAACCTCGACAGTGGAGGTCATCACCTTGATGTTCGTGCCATACCACGGATACGGGGAGCAGCCCGCCGCGAGCAAAGCAACGGAAACAGCCAGACCTCCCCAGAAAGGCGCGCGGGTGTTCCGTTGTCTCATGACCTCGTCTGAATGTTTGGGCCGCCGACACGGCGAAAACCCACCCCCAGGCGCAAGTAAAAAAACAGCGGGTGAAACCCCGCCGAATCACCTGCGTCTTCGGAACTTTAGCCTGCCGAGCAACTGGTTGGAATCGACGAATGGCCATGAAGTTTGGGTTTGGATAGATTTCCTCAACCTCTAGTCATTTAAGACACTGACGAGATGAAATGATCAGCGCGAGCTGAAACCGGGTTTGGAGCGACAATGCGCACTGCATGGGTTACCGGCTTGTGGGCGATTGCCTCGATCGTGGTGGTGCTGTTGATCACCCTCCCGATCAGCCTGCAGGCCCACCTGATCGCCGGCTGCATCGTCGTGTGCGCGATCGTGCTTCTGAAGACCTTCGGCCCGCCCGTCGGCGTGTTCCGCATGATCGCGCTCGCCCTCGGCACCGCCATCGTGCTGCGCTACGTCTACTGGCGCACCACCAGCACGATTCCGCCGATCAGCCAGGTCGAGGACTTCATTCCCGGCTTCATGCTCTATCTCGCTGAAATGTACAGCGTTTTCATGCTGTTCCTCAGCCTGTTCGTGGTGTCCTCGCCGATGCCGATACGCTCGGCGCCGCCGATTCCGGCCGACGACACCCCGACCGTCGACGTGTTCATCCCGACCTATAACGAGCCCAAGGACCTGCTGATCACCACGGTGGCGGCGGCGAAGGGCATGGACTACCCGGCCGACAAGCTCACCATCTGGCTGCTGGACGATGGCGGCACCGACCAGAAATGCGAGCAGAACGACCCGACAAAGGCGCTGGAGGCCCAGAACCGCCGGCGCGAGTTGCAGCAGCTCTGCGCGGATTTCGGCGTCAACTACCTCACGCGC
Source organism: Ancylobacter sp. G4_0304 (assembly GCF_047501495.1). Classification (NCBI taxonomy): domain Bacteria; kingdom Pseudomonadati; phylum Pseudomonadota; class Alphaproteobacteria; order Hyphomicrobiales; family Xanthobacteraceae; genus Ancylobacter; species Ancylobacter sp. G4_0304. The sequence continues at coordinate 12,227 of NZ_JAZDRM010000005.1, forward strand.
GCGCGCAACGAACACGCCAAGGCCGGCAACCTGAACAACGGCCTCGAACATTCCACCAGCGACCTGGTGGTGGTGTTCGACGCCGACCACGTTCCCGCCCGCACCTTCCTGCAGGAAACCGTCGGCTATTTCTGCGAGATGGACAATCTGTTCCTGGTGCAGACGCCGCACTTCTTCATCAATCCCGACCCGCTCGAACGCAACATCGACACCTTCACCTACATGCAGTCCGAGAACGAGATGTTCTACGGCATCATCCAGCGCGGCCTGGACAAGTGGGATGCGGCGTTCTTCTGCGGCTCGGCGGCGGTGCTCAGCCGCAAGGCGCTCAAGGAAACCGACGGTTTCAGCGGCATCACCATCACCGAGGACTGCGAGACCGCGCTCGGCCTGCACGCCAAGGGCTGGCACTCGGTCTATGTCGAGAAGCCGCTGATCGCCGGCCTGCAGCCGGACAGCTTCGCCAGCTTCATCGGCCAGCGCTCGCGCTGGGCGCAGGGCATGATGCAGATCCTGCGCTTCCACTTCCCGCCCTTCAAGCGCGGCCTGCGGCTGGAGCAGCGCCTGAGCTACTGCTCCTCCGTGCTGTTCTGGCTGTTCCCCTATGCGCGCCTGATGTTCCTGGTCTCGCCGCTGTTCTACCTGTTCTTCGGCCTTGAGATCTTCAACGCCTCCGGCGCCGAGTTCATGGCCTACACCACGACCTATATGCTGGTGAACCTGCTCATCCAGAACTACTTGTACGGCAAGTATCGCTGGCCCTGGGTGTCGGAGCTCTACGAATACATCCAGTCGATCTACCTGTTCCCGGCCCTGCTCGCCGTGATCGCCAACCCGCACAAGCCGACCTTCAACGTCACGGCCAAGGGCGAGAACATGGGCGAGAGCCGGGTCTCGGAGATCGGCCGGCCGTTCTTCATCATCTACGCCATCCTGATCCTCGGCGTGGTGGTGACGATCTATCGCCTGCTGACCGAGCCCTACAACGCCGACGTCATCATCGTGGTCGGGTGCTGGAACCTGTTGAACATCCTGTTCATCGGCTGCGCGCTCGGCGTGGTCTCCGAGCGCGCCAACCGCCGCCGCACCCACCGCGTCAACCTGGCGCGGCGCTGCGAGATCATCATCAACGGGCTGATCTATCCCTCGATGATGGAAGACGGCTCGGTCGGCGGCGCGCGCATCCGCGTGAACCCCAATCTCGGCCTGCCGGAGATCGAGCGCGGCATGCACGCCCTGCTGCGCTTCGCCCCGGAAGCCACCGACATCACCATCGACACGCTGCCCATGGCGATACGCAACGTCGAGCGCGACGACACCGGCCTCGTGCTGGGCTGCGAGTTCCAGCCCGAGATTCCCATGCATCACCGCCTGGTCGCGGACCTGATCTTCGCCAATGCCGACGAATGGAAGAAATTCCAGGATGCGCGCCGCGTGAACCCCGGCGTGCTGCTGGGCACCATCCGCTTCGTACGCATGGCGATCTTCCACACCTTCCGCGGCCTGTCCTACATGTTGCAGCTCCACAATGTCTGGCGGAGCCGGCGCCGTAGCGCCGCGCTCACCCCGGCCAAACGCGGATCATGACCATGCGCGCCCTCTCCTCGATCGCCGCGCTTGGACTGGCGCTTTTGTCCGCCCCGCTGCTTCCGCACGGTTTCGCCCTCGCGCAGCAGGGAATTTCCGCCGGCCAGGGCACGGGATCGCTGTTCCAGATGACGCCGCCCCTGCCCGGCGGCACATCGAGCACCTCGTCGCCGAATTCGGGAACCTCGATCTCGACCTCGACCGGCGCCGCCGCGGCCCCCGCGCCGCTCGCGCCCGCGAGCCCGACCGCGCGGCCCTCGACGGCCGGCACCTATAATTACGTGCCGGCGACCTCCTCGCCGGGGTCGGCGGCCAATCCGCCGACCACCACGCTGCGCCCCGTCGAGACACCCGTGACGGGCGTGAATTCGTCGACCGCGCAGGCTCCCGCCGCGTCCCCGTCCGCCACCAGCGGCGGCTCCCCCGGCTCCAGCCCGTCGGCCGCCTCGACATCCCCGTCCCGCGACAGCGCCGGCAGCCCGCCGGCGGCGGCCTCGACCGCCGATCCGTTCCAGATGCGGCCTGGCCAGCCGGCGCCGCGCGCGGCGATCCGCCCGGTCGACACCACTCCGCCGCCCCCGAGCCGGCCCGACCGCTTCATCATTCCCCAGCAGCGCATGATCTTCGCCGGCGAAATCTCGTCGCGCTCCTGGACCCTCTATGTGTCCGAGGAAGAAGCGCAGCGCGCCAGCGGCTTCCTGCTGAGCTACCTCAACTCGGTTCTGGTGATGCCGGAGACCTCGCGCATCCGGGTCACCATCAACGGCCAGACCATCGTGGAATCCCCGCTCGCCTCCTCGCAGGAGCCGGCGCGGCTGCAGGTGCCGATGCGCCGCGGCACGCTGCGGACCGGCGCGAACCTGATCCGCGTCGACGTGGTGCAGCGTCACCGCACCGATTGCGCGGTCACCGCGACCTATGAGCTATGGACCGAAATCAATAATGAAGGCAGCGGCATCACCTTCGACGGCGGCGCGCCGACCCTGGTCGGCGGCCTCGACAGCCTGCCGGCGGTAGGCTTCGACGAGAAGGGCGTGACCACGATCCGCGTCGTCACCCCCGGGCCGATCGAGGGCGGCGGCTCCTCGCGCGTGCTGCGCGTGGTTCAGGGCCTGTCGGTGCGCGGCCTGTTCCCCAATCCCGCCGTGGTCATCGCCGACGGCACCCCCGGCACGGCCCCCCCCGGCACGCTGACCGTGGTGGTCGGCTCGGCCTCGGAACTGCCGCGCCTGATGGCCTCGGTGCCGGCGGAAGCCCGCCAGCGCCCGATCACCAGCTTCGTCAAGGATGAGCGCCTCGGCGCGCCCACCCTGCTGATCTCCGGCCCGAGCGCTTCGGATGTCGACCGCGCCATCGACCGGCTGAACAATGTCTCGATCGAGCAGACCGACGCGGTGAACACCTCGACCCGCTGGTCGCCCAACGCGCCGCTGTTCAATGGCGCGCGTACCGTGCGCTTCTCCGATCTCGGCATTCCCACCCAGGAATTCTCCGGCCGCCGCTTCCGCGCCGAGTTCCAGATCGCGCTGCCGCCGGACTTCTTCGCCGAAGCCTATGGCAATGCCTCGCTCTTGCTCGACGCCGCCTTCACCGGCGTGGTGCGCCAGGGCAGCCATGTCGACCTCTATGTGAACCAGCAGATCGCCTCGAACCTGCCGATCACCAAGCGCGGCGGCGGGCTGTTCGAGCACCAGCGCATGCAGGTGCCGCTGCGCAATTTCCGGCCCGGTATCAATCGCCTGTTCCTCGAAGTCATCCTCGACACGGAATCGGATGCGCGCTGCCTGCCCGGCGCCACGCTGCCGGCGGACAACCGCTTCGTGCTGTTCGATTCCACCGAGTTCTCGATGGATAATTTCGCCCGGATCGGCCGCGTGCCGAATCTCGCGGCGCTCACCGCCGACGCCTTCCCCTACAGCCTCGACGGCAGCCCGGTCGCGGTGGTGCTGGCGCGGCCGGATTCGGCCACGCTCTCGGCCGCCGCCACGCTGATGTCGCGGCTCGCGCTCTCCAACGGCGCGCCGCTGCCGATGGACGCCTCCCCGGCCTCGGTGACGCTGGGCGAGCGCAACGCCATCTTCGTCGGCGGCATCGACCAGATTTCCAGCGCCGTGCTGGAACAGGTCGGCATCTCCGAATCCACCCGTGCCAACTGGGTGGTCTCGGTCGGCGACGATGCCGCCGGAGACAGCTCCAGCGAGAACTATGACAGCGTACTCGCCGGCTTCCGCAGCCGTCAGACCGCCAATACGCGGGCGGACGTGCCGAGCGAGCAGCCGAGCCTTGCCAATACGCCGGAGGTCTATGACCGCTGGCGCGAGAACGTACAGGGCAAGGGCGGCCTCTATGCCATCGCCGAGGGCTTCGAGGGCTGGCTCCAGCGCACCTTCTCGATCGGCTTCGAATCGCTGCGCATCCAGGAGGGCCGGCGCACGCTCTACGAGCCGCCGCCGCGCACCTCCGTGCTCATGGCCCAGGGCAACAGCACCGATGGCCAGAGCACCTGGACGCTGGTCGCCGGCCGCACCGCCGAGACGCTGGCGGCCGCCATGCCGCGCTTCACCTCCGACAACGTGTGGAACCGGATCGGCGGACAGGCCGTCGCCTATCAGTCCTCCAGCGGCGAGGTGGAGCGGCGCGATATCGCCTCGTTCCGGCTCATCATCACGCAGCCGCTCGGCTTCTCCAATATCCGTATGATCGCGGCCAACTGGTTCTCGACCAATATCGTGCCGTACGCCCTGATCCTGATGATCGCGGGCATGGTTCTTGGCATCGCAACCACCTTCCTGCTCCACCGACTCGGGCGCCCCACATGAAGTTGAACCTGCTAGCCGGCCTTTTTCTGTTGCTTGCCTGCGGGATACTTCCACTGAAAGCGCAAAATGCTTCGTCTCCGGTGCCCCCGGAGGCGTGGGAAGCCTATAAGGCGGCCTTCGTCGACGTGAGCGGCCGCGTCATCGACACCGCTAATGGCGGCATCAGCCACAGCGAAGGCCAAGGTTATGGCATGTTGCTGGCTTTTTTAGCTGGCGACCGAGGCGGTTTCGAGCGTATTTGGAGCTTCACGCGCACTGAATTACTGATTCGCGACGATGGGCTGGTGGCATGGCGTTGGGATCCGAATTCGACGCCTCATGTAACGGACGTCAACGCCGCGAGCGATGGCGATCTGTTAATCTCCTATGCTCTGGCGCGGGCTGGCCGCGCCTGGGGGCATCAGCCTTATCTGGACAGCGCACAGAAGATCGCGCGCGCGATCGGCAAGGCGCTGGTGATACGCGACGGAAGCCGCCTCGTGTTGCTTCCCGGCGTCACCGGCTTTACAGCCAAGGACCGGAAAGATGGTCCGATCCTCAATCTATCTTACTGGATATTCGAGACATTTCCGGTAATGGCGCAGCTTGCGCCGGAAATCGACTGGCCGAACCTGAGCAATGCCGGGCTGGAACTTCTCCGGCAGGCGCAGCTCGGGCCGGCAAAGCTGCAGCCGGACTGGATTTCGGCACCGGCGGGGGCGCCGGTCGTCGCGGCGGAGGGTTTCCCCGCCGTGTTTGGTTACAATTCGTTAAGGATATCTCTTTACCTTTTGCGGGCAGGGATAAGAGACACGGAGATACTGGAATCGTACCGCCGGAGCTGGTTGATCGAGAATGGGGGCAACCCCGCGATCGTCGACATCGCCACCGGCAAGGTCTTGGAGCAACTCACCGATCCGGGATACCGGATGCTCGGTGCGTCGCTCGCATGCGCGCTGAATTCAGCGCCGATTCCGGTAGATTTGCGACGGTTTGAGCCCACGCTCTACTACCCGTCGACGTTGTTCTTGTTGAGTTGGGCACTGGTAGCGGAGAGATATCCGAGATGTCTTTGAAGAGAGCCGCTTTGCTGGTCTTGCTCGGGGGCGCCGTCGTTCCCGCGATTGCTCAGCAAATCGACCTCCCCGGCAGCTCAGGCTCCACTCCCGCCGCAGGTTCCAACACCACCGCACGCGCCGCGCGCCCCAAGGTCGACGAAACCGCGCTCCGCTACTTCGCCTCGCAGGGCGACACCCGCCGGCTCGAAGCCGAAATCGGTCGCCTGCGCGCGCTCTATCCCGACTGGTCCCCTCCCGCCGATCTGTTCGGTCCGCAGACCGACACCGAGCTGGAGCACATGTGGAAGCTCTACACGGACGGCAAGTTCTCCGACGTGCGCAGCGCCATCGCCGCGCGGCAGGCCGCCGATCCGAGTTGGGACCCGCCGGCCGACCTCATCGCCCGGCTCGACGAATCCGAAACCCGTCGCCGGCTCATCAACGCTTCCGACGCGGGCCAGTGGTCCACCGTGCTGCGGCTCGCCACCGACACGCCGGCGGTGCTGACCTGCCAGAACATTGATCTCCTGTGGCGCGTCGCCGAGGCCTTCGCCAAGACCGAGCAGATGAACCGCTCGATCGATGCCTTCACCTATATCCTGACCAACTGCAACGACACGAACGAGCGCCTCGCCACGTTGCAGAAGGCCATGCCGCTGCTGAACGACGACCAGCTCAAGGGCCTGCTGGCACTGGAGCGCAAGGACGCCGACGGCAAGCCGGAATTCGCCTCGCTGCGCGACGAGCTGATCCGCCGCCGCATGGGTGCCGCCGCAGCGAACCCGGAATTCACCGTCCCCGACGACGACATCAAGCGGATGGAGACCCTCTCCAAGCAATCCGACACGCCGGGCGATCCGCTGCTGCTGGGCTGGTACCTGTTCCGCCACGACGACGCGACCCGTTCGCTCGAATGGTTCAAGCTGGCGCTCGACCGCAAGGGCGGCCCGAAGGCGGCGGAAGGTTATGTGCTGGCGCTGAACTTCCTCGGCCGCGCGCTCGAAGCCGAGCCGATCGCCTATGAGTGGAAGGACTCGGCGCCGGAGAACAACAAGGCCTATCTCGACGTCGTGATCAGCCTGCTGACCGCCGACCCGCCGCCGGTGCTCGACGAGATCGTGCTCTCCCGCTTCAGCCCGGTCGTGGTCCGCGACAAATACGTGCCGGGCGCGCAGGGCCTCGGCTGGTACGCCTACAATACCGGGCAGATCCCCACCGCGCAGGCCTGGTTCGAGACCGCCCTGCAATGGGACCCCAACGACGAGCCCTCGGCCTATGGCCTGGCGCTGACCTACTGGCGCACGCAAGACATGGCCCGGCTCAACACCATCGTGCAGACCTGGGGCCCGCGCTCCGAGCGCATCGTGGCGCTGGTCGACCCGGTGGTGCGGGCGCGGCTTGAGGCGCAGAATCTGCCGAACATGGCGCTCGGCTCGTTCACCGATCCGCTGGTGGCCGCCGCCGCCCGCCTGACGCCGCCGCCGATGAACACGCTGGGCGTGATGACGCCGGTGCAGCCGGCCGCGCGCGGTTATGTCCGCACGCCGACCCCGCAATATGTCGCTCCCGCGCCGGGCGTGAATCCGCTGGCGGTCCCCACCACTCCGGTCGGCCCGATGTCCTACGCGCCGACCGCGCAGCCGCGCGTCGGGGTGCAGCCCTTCGTCCAGACTCCGGGCCTTCCCAATCAGGGCTTCGTTCCGGTGCCGACGGCCGCGAACCAGCCGGTGGTCGCGTCGGGCGTGCAGCCGGTGCAGCGCGCCTATGCCGCCCCGGCGGCCACCCAGGTCGACTACCAGCCGCAATACACCGCACCCGCGCCCCGCCGGCGCGCGGCGGCCCCGCGCCGTGCGGCCTCTTCCTCCGTCGCGGCGTCGACCGGCGCTGCCGCTGGCGGCTCGGCCGGCTCGGCGGTGGCGCGCGGCTGGCGGCTGATGGACCTCAACCGCCCGATCGAAGCGGTGCGCGAGTTCGACTACGCCATCAAATACGGCTCGGCCAAGGACGCCGAGGACGCCGCCTACGGCAAGTCACTGGCTTATCTGCGCAAGGGCATGACCAATGCGGCGCAGATCGCCTCGCTGGAAGCCCCGCAGAATCCGCGCCGCTCGATGCAGCTTACCGGCGACCTCCTCGCCCAGCAGGCGTTGGTCGCCTATAAGGACGAGCGTTATGTCGAGGCGCTGATCGCCCTCGACGAACGCAGCCGCATTGCCCCCGAGCAGCAGGATCTGATGATGCTGCGCGCCTGGGCCTACTACAACATCAACGACACCCAGTCGGCGAACCGCATCTTCAAGGCGCTCGCCGCCCAGGGCAATATGGATGCGCAGGAAGGCGTCAACGCCATCATTGGCCGCAACCGCCGCCTCGGCTATTACTGAGCCGGCGTCGCGGCGGCCTCGCGCACCGCCTTTTCCGGCGGCGCCGCACCCGCCTCCCCCGCCCCGGCATAGCGTCGCCGCGCGGCCTTCACCGCCTGATGATGCCCCTCGGCCCACGCGACCAGCCCGCGCAGTGGCACCAGCAGCGAACGGCCGAGATCGGTCAGCTCGTAATCCACCCGCGGTGGAATGGTCGGATAGACCGTGCGCAGGGCGAGGCCGTCGGCCTCCAGATGCCGCAGCGTCTGCGCCAGCATGCGCTGGGATATGTCCGGGATCGCCCGACGCAGCACGCTGAAGCGCCGCGTGCCGCCCTCCAGCTCGCTCAGCACCAGAACCGTCCAGCGGTCGCCGATCCGGTCCAGCACGTCGCGGATCGGGCACAGCTCCTGCAGCTCATATGTCGCGCGATCGACCAGCATCGCCTCTCCCTTTCTCACGCGTGACGGCGTGTGCCGGTTACTCCCGGCATACCGAGGCACTTCAAAAACCCTTCTTGCGCGCTCGGTTACGATTTGCATCTTACTCTCATAAAGTAACCGGCGACAGTCGCTTCCACCGCTGCCGCCCTGACATGGGACGCATGCAATGATCGTCATCACCGCCGCCAGCGGCAAGCTGGGCGCCGCCCTCGCCGACAAGCTCGCCGCGCGCGGCCTCTCCGCGCAGGTCCGGCTTGCCGTCCGCTCCCCGGAAAAGCTCGCCGCCCGCAAGGCGCAGGGCTTCGAGGTGGTCGCCGCCGATTACGACGATGCCGGCAGCCTGAAGGCCGCCTTCGCTGGCGCCGACATCGCCCTGCTCATCTCCGGCGTGGGCCCGAACGAGGTCCGCATCCGCCAGCATCACAACGCGATCGACGCCGCCAAAGCCGCTGGCGTGACGCGCCTCGTCTACACCAGCGCCACCAACCCGGTTGCCGCCAGCCGCTTCGACTGGGCCGCCGCCCATGAGGCGACCGAGGCGGAACTCAAGGCATCGGGCCTCGCCTGGACCATCCTTCGCGACAATTCCTACTTCGCGAACAACGACCCGCTGTTCGCCGATGCCGTGAAGAACGGCGTGCTGCCCTTCCCCGGCATCGAGGCCAAGGTCGCCTATGTTAGCCACGACGACGTGGCGGAGTCGCTGATCGGGGCTATCACCGGCACCGGCCACGACAACAGGGTCTATGAGATTGCGGGCGCCACGGCCTATAGCGCGGTCGAGCTCGCGGCGCTGCTCACCGAGCTGACCGGCCGCAAGGTCGACGCGCTCGACGTGCCGGTGAAGGCCTTCGAGGACCAGTTCCTCGCCATGGGCCTGCCGGACTGGGTGGCGAGCGGCGTCGCCAGCTTCTATGCCGCGCTCGGCGCCGGCGAATATGCGCAGACCTCCGGCGATGTGGAGCGGCTCGCCGGCCGCCCCTCGACCCCGGCCCGCGCCTATCTCAAGGCTTTCGCATGACAAGAAGGCTGGCTTTCACCTGACCGGTAGCCTGGCCCTCAAAGGGTCTAACCTCATAAGGGGCCGGGCTGTTTTCCGATCCGAGCCGCGAGAAAATCGACAAAGGCGCGGATACGCCCGGCGAGATAGTCGTGGCCGACGAACACGGCGTGCAGCAACTCGATGTCGCGGCCGTTGAAAGCCTCCAGCACCGGCACCAGCGTTCCCGCCGCGATGTCGTCTTCCGCGACATAGCGGGCCATGCGCGCGAGGCCGAGGCCGTCCAGCGCAAGGCGCCGCACCATCGAGCCGCTATTGCCCTCCAGATTGCCCGACACCGCCAGCGCATAGCTCGCCCCGGTCGCCGGGTCGATGAACGGCCAGTCGTCCATGGCGCGGCGGAAATTGAAGCGCAGGCAATTGTGCCGGGCGAGATCATGAGGCGTCTGCGGCGTGCCGTGACGGGCGATATAGTCCGGCGAAGCGACGATGACGCGCCGGCTCTCCAGTATCTTGCGCGCCTTCAGCGTCGAATCGCGCATTGGCCCGGCGCGCAGTGCGATGTCCGCCCGCTCGGCCACGAGGTCGATCACCTCGTCGGTCAACGACAGGTCGAGCTGCACCTCGGGGTAAAGCGCGAGGAATTCCGGCACCAGCGGCACCAGGCAGCGCTCGCCGAAGCCCACCGTCGCGCTCACCCGCAGCTTGCCGCGCGGGGTGGCGGCGGCGCCGGCGGTGATGAAGCGATCCGCCTCCTCGATCTCGCCGAGAATGCGCCGCGCCCGCGCGACATAGGCCTCGCCCTCGGGCGTCAGCACCACGGCGCGGGTGGAGCGTACCAGCAGCCGCGCCCCGAGCCGCTCCTCCAGCCGGGCGATCAGCTTGCTCACCGCCGAGGGCGACAGGCCGAGCCGCCGTCCGGCGGCCGAGAAGCTGCCGCGATCCGCCGCTTCCACCAGCACCTGCATCTCGCCCGCGCGATTGTCCATGGCGCCCTTGCCCCCGCGATCTGTGAAATCAATTCACAATCATTGGTCCACCAGGGCGGCTACTCGCGCAAGCCGGCGCCGCGCATATTCGCCTCAAGCCAATCGACATCGTTGTGGCGCCGGGCCGGAAGCGGCCAACGGCGCACGGAGAACTATTGCCATGTCGCCCACCCGGATGCCCGCGGCGCTGTTCGCGCTGACCATCGCCGCCTATGCCATCGGCACCACCGAATTCGTCATTGTCGGCCTGCTGCCCACCGTGGCGGCGGACCTCGACATCACCCTGCCGCTCGCCGGCCTCATCGTCTCGGTCTATGCGCTCGGCGTCACTTTCGGCGCCCCGGTGCTGACCGCGCTCACCGGGAAGATCGAGCGCAAGCCGCTGCTGCTCGGACTGATGGCGCTGTTCGTCGTCGGCAACAGTGCCGCCGCGCTCAGCCCGTCCTATGAGACGCTGCTGGTGGCGCGCGTGCTCTCCGCCTTTGCCCATGGCGTATTCTTCTCGGTCGGCGCCACGATCGCCGCCGACCTCGTGGCGCCGGACAAGCGCGCCTCGGCGATCGCGCTGATGTTCATGGGGTTGACCGTCGCCATCGTCACCGGCGTGCCGCTCGGTACCTTCATCGGCCAGAGCTTCGGCTGGCGCGCCACCTTCTGGGCGGTCTCGGGGCTGGGCGTCGTCGCCTTCCTCGCCATCGCCGCGCTGCTGCCCTCGAACCTCACCCGCGCCGCCCCGGCCCGGCTGATCGACCAGATTCGTGTGCTGGGCTCGGGCCGGCTGCTCATCGTGTTCGCGATGACCGCCTTCGGCTATGGCGGCACCTTCGTCGCCTTCACCTATCTCGCCTCGATCCTCGAACACGTCACCGGCTTTGCCGCCTCCAGCGTCAGCCTGATCCTGGTGCTGTACGGCCTCGCCATCGCCGCCGGCAACCTGATCGGCGGGCGCATTGCCGACCGCGACCCGGTGAAGGCGCTCACCGTGCTGTTCGCGCTTCAGGCGCTGGTGCTCGCCCTGTTCAGCGTCACCGCGCTCTCGCCGGGCTGGACGCTCATAACCCTCGCCGCGCTGGGCTTCCTGTCCTTCGCCAATGTGCCGGGCCTGCAGATCTATGTGGTCGAGCTGGCGAAGAAGCACCGGCCGGGCGCGGTCGATGTCGCCTCGGCGCTCAACATCGCCGCGTTCAATCTCGGCATCGCGCTCGGCGCCTGGGTCGGCGGGCTGGTGGTCGCCTCCCCGCTGGGGCTGATCGCCACGCCGGCGATCGGTGCCGTGCTGGTTGCCGGCGCGCTCGGGCTCACCATCTGGAGTGGCGTGCTCGACCGCCGCGCCGTCCCCGTGCTGAGCCCCGCGTGATCCGTCCGCCCGACTAGTTTTTCAAGGAGCCTTTCATGGAACACATCGTCACCGCCAACGGCGCCCGCATTCCCGCGCTCGGCTTCGGCACTTTCCGCGTCTCCGGGCCGGACACGCGGCGCATCGTGCCGGCGGCGCTCAAGGCCGGCTTCCGCCACATCGACACCGCGCAGATCTACGGCAACGAGGCCGAAGTCGGCGAGGGGATCGAGGCGTCGGGCGTGACGCGCGCCGACATCTTCCTCACCACCAAGGTCTGGGTCGACAAATACGGCCATGATGCGCTGATCGCCTCGGTCGACGAGAGCCTGAAGAAGCTGCGTACGGATTATGTCGACCTGCTGCTGCTGCACTGGCCGGCGGGCGCGGCGCTGGCCGAGCCGGTCGCGGCGCTGAACGAGGTGGTGCGCGCCGGCAAGGTGCGCCATATCGGGGTGAGCAATTTCTCCACCGCGCTGATGGCGGAAGCCGCGAGCCTCAGCGCGGCGCCGCTGGTCACCAATCAGGTCGAGTATCACCCCTATCTCGACCAGTCGACGCTGATCGCCGCCGCCCGCGCAGCCGGCATGTCGGTCACCGCCTATTATGCCATGGCCGATGGCCGGGTGTTCGACGAGCCGGTGCTGAAGGAGATCGCGACCGCGCATGGCCGCAGCGTGGCGCAGGTGGTGCTGCGCTGGGTGGTGCAGCAGGACGGGCTGGTCGCGCTGTCCAAGACGGTCAGCGAGGCCCGCGTCACTGAAAACGCCGCGATCTTCGACTTCGAGCTGACCGCTGGAGAGATGGCGGCGATCCATGGGCTGGCCCGGCCGGATGGACGTATCGTCAGCCCGTCGGGCCTCGCCCCCATCTGGGATTGAGCATCGGAGGCCTCTTCCTTCCGCTCCGGAAGATTGCGATCAATTTCTGATCTGGATCAGCAAAAACTCTTCCAGCCGGGTTATGGGATGGTGATGAACTGTCCTCTCTCGGAAGGAAGAGCCTCTTGCGGGTGACACGGGAAAAGGTCGCCGAACACCGGCGCACCATTCTGGAGACCGCCGCGCGGATGTTCCGGGAACGCGGCGTGGGTGATGTCGGCGTCGCCGAGATCATGCAGGCGAGCGGCCTGACCCATGGCGCCTTCTACGGCCATTTCCGCTCCAAGGATGAGCTGGCGAGCGAGGCCTGCCGCGAAGCCTGCGCGCAGAGCCTCGCGCGCTGGGAAAAGATGCCGGAGCTGAAACGCATCATCGACGGCTATCTCTCGATCGAGCATCGCGACAACCCGGCGCGCGGCTGTTCAGTCTCGGCGCTTGCGGGTGAGGCCGCGCGGGGCGTTCCGCTGCGGGAAGACTACACCGATGGCGTGGAGGGCTTCCTCCAGGCCATCGAGCAGCGCCTGCCCGGCGAGCCCTCACCCGAGCGCCGGCGCCGGGCGGTCGCGATCTTCTCGGCGATGGTGGGCGCGCTGACCATGGCGCGCGCGGTTGCGGCGAGCGATCCCGAGCTCTCGCGGGAAATCCTGACCAGCGCCCGCAGCGAGATCGCCGAGCGCTTCGGCGTCTGACGCCGGGCGGCCGGGAAACACGAGGCGGCGCCATTGCACGCGCAGCGGCGCGGGGGCAAAACGAGCGGGTGCCGTTCGCAGTTCGAGGTTGCCCGCGCCGATGACCCCCGCTCCCGATGCCGCCGCCACTCCCTGGCGTGTCGGCGTGCTGTTCTCCCAGACCGGCGTCACCAGCGGCGTCGAACGCTCCCAGCTCGGCGCCACGCTGCTGGCGATCGACGAAATCAATGCCGCCGGGGGCGTGCTCGGGCGCCAGATCGAGGCCGTGGTCTACGATCCCGCGTCCATTCCCCGCCAGTATGGCCAGCTCGCGGCGCGGTTGATCGAGGAAGATGGCGTGCGGCTGATCTTCGGCTGCTACATGTCCAGCGCGCGCAAGGCGGTGCTGCCGGTGGTCGAGGCGCTGCGCGGCCTCTTGTTCTACCCGACGCTCTATGAAGGCTTCGAATATTCCCGCCACTGCGTCTATACCGGCGCGGCGCCCAACCAGAACTCGATCCAGCTCGCCAAATATCTGCTGGGCACCTATGGCAACCGCTTCCTGCTGGTCGGCTCGAACTACGTGTTCCCTTATGAGTCGAACCGGATCATGACCGATTTCGTCACCCAGTCGAACGGCCGGGTGCTCGACGAGCTCTACATTCCGCTGGAGCCCAAGGCGGGCGACATCGACAAGGTGATCGCGCGGATCGCCAAGACCGCGCCGGACGTGATCTTCTCCACCGTGGTCGGCGCTGGCACGGCGAGCCTCTACCGCGCCTATCACGCCGCCGGCTTCGATCCGGCGAAGATGCCGATCGCCAGCCTCACCACCTCGGAAGCGGAAATCGCGCTGATGGGGGCGGAAGCGGCGGCCGGGCACATCACCGCCGCCCCGTTCTTCGAAACCATGACCACCCCGGCGGCCCGGCGCTTCGTCGCCGCCTTCAAGGCGCGCAACGGCGCCGACGCGCCGGTGACGGCGGCGGCGGAGGCCGCCTATTTCCAGGTTCATCTCGCGCTGCGCGCGCTCGCCCGCTCCGGCTCCGACGCGCCGGACGACATCCTCACGGAACTGCGCGACGCCGAGTTCGACGCGCCGCAGGGCCGGGTGCGGATCGACGGCGAGACCAACCACACCTGGCTGTGGCCCCGCGTCGGCCGGGTCGATGCGCGCGGGCGGTTCCAGATCGTCTGGAACCCCGGCACGCGGGTCAAGCCCGATCCCTATTGCGTGGTGCAAAGTCTCGACGACTGGTCCGCGGACGGCCTTGCCGTCACCCCTGTCTGACGCCGGAAGCGGATCGACGCATGGCAATCCAGATCCTGAAGGACCTGCGCGGGCTCAGGCTCCACGTCATCCATCCTCCCGACGAGGAACGCGCCCGGCTGGTGGAGCACCTGCGCCGCATCGGCTGCATGGTGGACACCACCTGGCCGGTGCCGCCGGAATGGCCGCAAAACGCCGACATCGTGCTGCTCGCCATCGAGCAGGACGCGCGCGTGCCGATCCAGAAACTGTTCAAGAGCGCGCCGGAGGCCCGCCCGACGATCATCGCCATCGTCGGCTATGAGAATCCGTCCACGCTGCAGCTCGTGCTGGAATCCGGCGCCGTGGCGGTGGTGGAACGCCCGATCCGCCCGTTCGGCCTGCTGACCAACCTCACCATCGCCCGCAGCCTGTGGATGGAGCGCGAGGAGACCGCGCGCCGGCTCAAGAAGCTGGAGCGCAAGCTCACCGGCATCCAGAAGATCCAGAAGGCCAAGACCATCCTGATGGAAAGCCAGGGGATCGGCGAGGAGGAGGCCTATCAAAGCCTGCGCCGGCAGGCCATGGCCAAGCGCGTCGCGATGGAGGAACTGGCGGTCGCCATCATCAACGCCAGCGAGCTCTTGAACTTCCGCGCGCGGGGTGATTAGATCGCGCTCATGGACGTTTTCGAGGCACCGCCTTTGAAAACGTCGTGCCCACGCACCAAGGATGTTGCGCGGGTCTGGCGCTGTAGCCCGGAAAGGCTCCGATAAGGGGCCTGCCGGGCTTTTTTGCGTTCAGGGCCATTTTTCGCGCTCAGGGCTACCGGCGACAACGTTGTTCGCACGGCCCCGGCGCCGGCCACATCCCCCGGACGGAACGCCAGTTCCGGCCGCACGAAAGTTCGACCCTTCCTTCCAGCACAACAATCCGGCCGCGCGGTCAGACCCCCGCCGCGCGGCACCGGCATGAGGAGAATGCCCGATGTATCATGGCGACGTTTCCAGCAGCAAAGACACCGTCGGCGTGGCGGTGGTGAACTACAAGATGCCGCGCCTGCACACCAAGGCCGAGGTGCTCGCCAACGCCAGGAAGATCGCCGATATGGTGGTCGGCATGAAGGTCGGCCTGCCGGGCATGGACCTCGTGATCTTCCCCGAATACTCGACCCACGGAATCATGTACGATTCCAAGGAGATGTACGAGACCGCCTCGACCGTACCCGGCGACGAGACCGAGATCTTCGCCGAGGCCTGCCGCAAGGCCAAGGTCTGGGGCGTGTTCTCGCTCACCGGCGAGCAGCACGAGGAGCACCCGAACAAGGCGCCCTACAACACCCTCATCCTGATGAACGACAAGGGCGAGATCGTCCAGAAGTACCGCAAGATCATGCCCTGGGTGCCGATCGAGGGCTGGTATCCCGGCAACTGCACCTATGTCTCGGAGGGCCCGAAGGGGCTGAAGGTCTCGCTGATCATCTGCGACGACGGCAATTACCCGGAAATCTGGCGCGACTGCGCCATGAAGGGCGCCGAGCTGATCGTGCGCTGCCAGGGATATATGTATCCGGCTAAGGACCAGCAGGTGCTGATGGCCAAGGCCATGGCCTGGGCGAACAACTGCTATGTCGCGGTGGCCAACGCCGCCGGCTTCGACGGCGTCTATTCCTATTTCGGCCACTCGGCGATCGTCGGCTTCGACGGGCGCACCATGGGCGAATGCGGCGAGGAGGAATACGGCATCCAGTACGCCCAGCTCTCCACCTCGCTGATCCGCGACGCACGCAAGAACATGCAGTCGGAGAACCACCTCTTCAAGCTGGTCCATCGCGGCTACACCGGCATGATCAATTCCGGCGACGGCGACAAGGGCGTGGCCGCCTGCCCCTATGACTTCTACAAGAAGTGGATCACCGATCCGGAAGGCACCCGCGAGATGGTGGAATCCTTCACGCGCCCGACGGTGGGCACCGAGGAATGCCCGATCGACGGCATTCCGAACCAGTCGACCACGCATCGCTGACATCTGGCGCCCTTCCCGTTCGGATATCCGCTCCGAACGGGAAGCACCTCCGCCGGCCCGCCTCCCGAGGCCATCGCGCGGCGGCGCTCATCACCGCCGCGCCAGCCGGAAATAGAGTTCGGAGAGCCGCATCGGCAGGTCCGCGATGCGGCGCACCGGCATGGTGTTGGCCTTGCCGAAGATCGCGGCGCCCGAGCCGACCCCGCCGGGGTCGAGCGTCACGCCGAAAGTGTCGATGCCACGCGCTCGCAAGCCCAGCACCACCCGGCGCGCATCCGCCACCAGATCGGACGAGCGGTCGACATCGATGTCGGACGGCTCGCCATCGGTCAGCACCAGAATGAGCTTGCGGAATGCCCGCACCCCGGCGATCTCCTCGCCGGCATGCCGCAGCGCCGTCCCGAGCCGGGTCGACAGGCCGGAGTGCAGCCCGGCGAGCCGCGCGAGGCTTTGCTCGCCATAGCGCTCGCTGAAGCGCTTCACAGGAATGTAGCGCACATCGTCCCGGCCCGCGGAGGCGAAGGCGGCGAGCGCCATCTCATCGCCCAGCCCCGCCATCGCCTCGGCCAGCATCGCCACCGCGAGCGTCTCGACATCGAGCACGCTCGCGCCGTCGGAAAGGCGGTCGCGGGTGGATTCGGAGGTGTCGAGCAGCACCAGCACGGCGAGGTCGCGCTGGCGCAGCGCCGAGGAGGTGAACACCCGCTCGTCCGGCGTCTCGCCGGCCGGCCGGCTCACCGCCGCCTCGATCGCCGCGTCGATATCGAGCGCGGCACCTTCCGACTGCCGCTTCAGCCGCACCGCGCGACCGACCTTGGCCGCACGCACCAGCCGGGCGATCTGCGCGCGAAGCGGGCCGGCGCGCTCCAGCGCCCGCGCCAGCCGGCGGGAATCGCCGAGCGGCGGCTCGCTTTCGCGAATCGTGGTCCAGTCCGCCCGCTCCAGCCCGGCCTGCGCGTCCCATTCGGGATAACGCGCGACGATGCGCCCGCGCTCATCGGCCGGGGCGGGGCGGGCGCGCCCGGTCGGCGCGGGCTGCGGTGCAGCTTCGGGCGGCTGCGGGGCGTTCTCCTCCTCGCGGCGCTCGATCCGCGCGGCATCGACCGCGAGTTCCACCTCCTCGGTGCGCTCGGCATTCTCCTCGCCGAAATCCCACAGGCCGAGCCCGTCATCGCGATAGGCCGGCTCCACCACATGGCCGCGCGCGTCGAAGCGGATGCGGCGCTGGCCGAGATCGTTGGCGAGCCGGGTGCCGATGTCGAAGCTGATGGCGGGATCGTCGAGCCGGTCGCTTCGCTCGGCGAACAGCGCCCGCGCCTTGGCGATCAGCGCGTCGGGATCCTGATAGCCGGGGTCGAACAGCGCGCGGGCGATCCGCGCCAGCAGCAGGGCCGCCAGCGGCTCGGCCGAGGGGCCAGCGACATGGAACGGCGCCCAGAGCCGGCGCAGGCCGGGAAAGCGCGCCATGGCCAGCGCCTCGACGCGGGCGTCCTCGATCAGGTTGATGCACGCCATCTGCACCGGCTTCACCTTGCCGAGCGTGAAGCGCGGCCCGCCATAAGCCAGATGCGCACCGGCATGGACGCTGGCGGCGCGATAGAGCGCGTGCGAGGCCGCGCCCGTCACGCCGGAAAACACTTCCGGCAGGCGGATCACCGGGCCGGCAATGTTGGTGCGGCGCGGGGCATCGCCGATCTCGGCCACCGGCAGGGGCTGGAGGCTGGGCGGAAAACCCGGCCGCCCGCCCCACAGCGCGGCGAGCAGGCGCCGCAGCCCGACTTCCAGTTCGGCGAAGCCCGGACCGGCGCCCATGCGCGCGATCAGCCTCCGCGCCAGCGGGTCCTCCAGCGCGAAGAACGCCCGGCGCCGGGCGCGATCTTTTCCAGCGGCGCGCAGCCCGGCGGCGGCGAAATCCGCGACCTCGACGAGGCTTCCCTTCGCCAGCAGGGTCGGCATATGCCCGGCGAAGGCCGCGAGTTCATCCGGCGCGCCCTGCGCAATCGCCGTCATCATCGTCCACCAGCGCTGCCGCGCCTCGGCATCGCCAAGCCGTCCTTCGGCTACGGCAAAAGCCTCGATCGCCGCCAGCGCCGCGGTGGCGCCGGCGTGACGACAAACGTCGGCGGCCGCAAAGCCGGCCGCGCCAAGTTGTTGCGGCGTCAACCGCAGCCCGTGCGCCACGCTCAGGCGCCAGAACGCCAGCAGGCACCCGGCGCCTGCGTTCACCCGCGTCAATTCCAGCACGCCAGCCGCCCAGGGCTCCAGCGCCTCCGGCCCATGGGTGCGCAACAGCGCCTGCCATGTTTCCTCGAACGCGGCGCGCAGCAGCGTCCGGCCGCGCATCTGGCGCGCCAGCGCGTCGCCATGCGGCGTGGCACGGCGCAAGGCGGGCTCCGGGAGCACGACGCCGCTCACGGCAGGCAGGCGGAGATCGCCGCGCCCAGCGTCTCGCGCACATCGGCGTCGTCGGTGATCGGCAGGATGATCCCGGCCCGCACCGCCATCTCAAGCGGCACGCCACCGGCGACGAGGCGCCCGGTATGGATCAGCATGCGGGTCGAGGCGCCCTCGTCCAGCCCCTGCCCGCGCAGGTTCCGCGTGCGGCCGGCGATGGTGACCAGAAGCCGTGCCAGCTCGCCATCGGTGCCGGCCTCGCGCGCGACGATCCCCGCTTCCAGCCCCGGCTCGGGATAGTCGAAATCCAGCGCGATGAAGCGCTGCTTGGTGGATTCCTTCAGATCCTTCACCGCGCTCTGGTAGCCGGGGTTGTAGGAGATGACGAGCTGGAAATCCGGGTGGGCGTGGATCAGCTCGCCGCTCTTTTCCAGCGGCAGCACGCGCCGGGCATCGGTGAGCGGGTGGATGACGACGGTGGTGTCCTGCCGCGCCTCGACGATCTCGTCGAGATAGCAGATGCCGCCATGGCGCACGGCGAGGGTGAGCGGCCCGTCCTGCCACACCGTGCCTTCGGGCCCGAGCAGAAAGCGCCCGGCAAGATCCGCCGCCGTCATGTCCTCATGGGCCGCGACCGTGACCAGCGGCCGGCCGAGCTTCCACGCCATGTGCTCGACGAAACGGGTCTTGCCGCAGCCGGTCGGCCCCTTGAGCATCACCGGCAGGCGATGTTGCCAGGCGGCCTCGAACACCGAAACCTCGTTGCCCACCGGCTGGTAGAACGGCTCGGCGGCGATGCGGTAGCGGTCGAGCGGTGAGGTCGAGGCATCCATGAAGGGTCTCCGCGTTCGGGGCTCCGCGGCGGCGTCCTTCAGGCAAGGAACGACGGCCCCGGAACAGGGCAGCCGGCAATCCTTGCCGTGTCACCGGCCCGCGACGTCCCTGTCGCTGGCCGATGCCTGCGATTAAACGGGAGAATGCCGCGCGGCACAAGGCGCCGCTTAGACAGCGCGGCGCCCGCGCGGCAAAGGGAAGCCTGCCCCCTCGCTGCCGCCGAGACCTGCGATGCCCTCACCGCTCCAGCCGCTGAACCCGCTGCTCGCCGCCACCGAAGGCGCGCCGATCCCCGCCGCCGGGGCGTGGCTCGCGGCCTATGACGGGTCCGCCGGGCCGGCGATCAACCTGTCGCAGGCCGTGCCCGGCCGGGCGCCGGAGCCGGAACTGCTCGCCGCCCTCGCGCAGGCTGCCGGGGCGGCGGAAGCGGCGCGCTATGGCGCAATCCTCGGCGACGAGGCGCTGCGCGCGGCGCTCGCCGCCGACATCTCCCGCACCTATCGCGGCGAGGTGCGCGCCGACGACATCGCCATCACCGCCGGCTGCAACCAGGCGTTCTTCGTGACGCTGATGACGCTGGCCAAAGCCGGCGACGAGGTGATCCTGCCGACGCCGTGGTACTTCAACTACAAGATGACGCTCGACATGCTCGGCATGGTCGCGGTGCCCCTGCCCTGCGCGGCCTCGAATGGCTTCGTGCCGGATGTGGCGCAGGCGCGGGCGCTCATCACGCCGCGCACCCGCGCGCTGGTGTTGATCACGCCCAACAACCCGACCGGGGCGGTCTATGACCGCGCCACCATCGCGGCCTTCGCGGCGCTGGCGAAAGAGGCCGGCATCCGCCTCGTGCTCGACGAAACCTATCGCGACTTCCTGCCCGACGGCCATGACGAGGCCGCGCACGACCTGTTCGCGCGGGGCGACTGGCGCGAGGTGCTGGTGCATCTCTACAGCTTCTCGAAATCCTACGCCGTCCCGGGCCATCGCATCGGCGCGCTGGCGGGCGGGGCGGCTTTCCTCGAACAGCTCACCAAGGTGATGGACAGTCTGCAGATTTGCGCGCCGCGCACCGGGCAGCTCGCGCTCGCCGACGCCGTGGAGCCGCTCTTGCCGGCGCGCCGGCGCATGCGGGCCGAATTCAACGTCCGCGCCCAGCTGTTCACGCGTGAGATCGCGCAGGCGGAAGGCTGGGAGCTGAGCTCGATCGGCGCCTATTTCGCCTATCTGCGCCACCCTTTCGCGCAGGACGGCGCCGCGGTGGCGGAAGCGCTGGCGCGCGAGGCGGGCATCCTCACCCTGCCCGGCGCGTTCTTCGGACCGGGGCAGGAGGATTTCCTGCGGGTCGCCTTCGCCAATGTCGAGGATGACCGGCTGGCCGGGCTCGGCGCGCGGCTGAACGCGTTCGGCGCTGGGCGGGAGCGGCGCTAGCGCCGTTCCCCGTATCCCCGCGGCCGCTCAGCGGCCGGGCTTGCCCGTGTCCCCGGCCGCTCAGCGGCCAGGCTTGCCTTTGGGCTTGTCGCCGAATGCCCCGCCGGGCTTGCCGTTCGGCTTGCCGGATTTGCCCGGCTTCTTGCCGGCATGGGCTTCCGGCATGCCCGTCGCATGCTTGCCCGCTGAGTGCTTGCCGGTCGAACTTTTGCCCGCGAATTTGCGCGCGGGCGCGCCCTCCTCGGAACGGGGGGCGTAAGCCGGGCGGGCGCTCTTGCCCTTGAATCCCTCGGCACGTGCCGGGCGATCCTCGTAGCCCTGCGACTCGAAGTTCTTGGCGCGTGGCTTGGCGGGACGCTCCGTCAGCGGATCGAAGCCGCGAACCTCGTCAGCCTTGCGATAGGGCTTCTTCGGCGGAGCGGCCGGCCGGTCCTCCGGACCACGCTCCTCGCGCGGCCGGAAACTGCGCGGGCGCTCGGTGAAGGCGCGATCCTCGCGCGGACGCTCGTCCCTCGGCCGCTCTTCGCGCGGCGCGCGGTCGCCATAGGAACGCTCGCCATAAGAGCGCTCGCGGGGGCGGTCGTCACGGGGGCGCTCGTCGCGCGGTTTTCCGAACGACCGGCGCGGACCGCCCCGCCCCTCGTCGCCGAGCGAGGAAAGCCCGCCCGGCAGCGGCTCGATCACCTCACCCTTGCCGCCCGAGCCCAGCGCCGCGCGGCCGAACGCCTCGGCCGCCCCGGCCTGGATCTCGAAGGCGGTCTCGTTCTCGAAGATGCGGATCGCGCCGATCTCCTTCTTGGTGATGTTGCCGCGACGGCAGATCAGCGGCAGCAGCCAGCGCGGATCGGCATTCTTGGTGCGGCCGATATTGAGACGGAACCAGGTGGAGCCGCCCTCGCCCGGCGCGGCGAAGTCGCGGCGCGTGGCGCGCTCGCGCATCGGCCGGCCCTCGCCGGGGTCCTCCACCTCTTCCGGCGCCGGCAGGCGCGCGCGATAGAGCCGGGCCAGCGCGGCGGCCACATGCTCGGGGGTGTAGGCGGCCAGCAGGTCGCGGCCGCGCGCGATGTCCTCCTCGCCCACCTCCTCGGTGAGCAGCGGGTCCGCCAGCATGCGCTCGCGGTCGAGCTGGCCGATCTCCTCCGGAGAAGGCGCCGCCGTCCACGGCACGTTGACGCCGATCCCGGCCATCAGGTCGGTGGCGCGGCGCCGGCGCATCGGCGGCACCAAGAGCACGCTCACCCCCTTGCGCCCGGCGCGGCCGGTGCGACCGGAGCGGTGCTGGAGGCTTTCCGAATCATTGGGCAGCTCGGCATGGATGACGAGGCCGAGATTGGGCAGGTCGATGCCGCGCGCGGCGACGTCGGTCGCCACGCACACCCGCGCCCGGCCGTCGCGCAGCGCCTGGAGCGCCTGGTTGCGGTCGTTCTGGCTGAGTTCGCCGGACAGGGCGACCGCCGAGAAGCCGCGCTCCTGCAGCGTCGCGTGCAGGTGGCGCACCACCGAGCGGGTGTTGCAGAACACCATGGCGGTCGGGGATTCGTAGAAGCGCAGCACGTTGACGACGGCGTGCTCCATCTCCTTGGGCGCGATGCGCATCACGCGATATTCGATATCGGCATGGCCGCCGATCGCATTGGCGACCTCGACCCGCAGCGCGTCGGTCTGGTAGCGGCCGGCGAGCACGAGGATGCCGCGCGGCAGGGTGGCGGAGAACAGCAGGCTCCGGCGTTCCGGCGGGGTGGCGTCGAGGATGAATTCGAGGTCCTCGCGGAAGCCGAGGTCGAGCATCTCGTCGGCCTCGTCCAGCACCGCGACGCGCAGCGCCGAGAGGTCGAGCCGCCCGCGCTCCAGATGGTCGCGCAGCCGGCCCGGCGTGCCGACCACGATATGCGCGCCGTAATCGAGCTGGCGCTGCTCGGCGCGCGGGTCCATGCCGCCGACGCAGGAAACGATGCGCGCACCGGTCTCGCCGAACAGCCAGACGAATTCGCGCTGGACCTGAAGCGCCAACTCGCGGGTCGGCGCCACCACCAGCGCCAGCGGGGTCGCGGCAGGGCCGAAGCGCTCCTGCGTGCCGAGCAGGGTCTCGGCGATGGCGAGGCCGAAGGCGACCGTCTTGCCGGAGCCGGTCTGCGCAGAGACCAAAAGGTCGCGCCCCGCCGTCTCGGGGGCGGACACCGCCGCCTGCACCGGGGTCGGGTCGTCGTAGTTGCGGGCGGCGAGAGCACGGCCGAGCGCGGGATTGGAGGTCGTGAAAGCCACGGAATAAACAGCCTTTTGGCCGGGCCTCCCGGCGCGGCGAAGGCGCGGGTTGCTCCGGCGGAGAGCCGCGAGCACCACGACGCGCGCAGGCCAAAGCCAGCACGCGAGAGGCGATCTCAGACGGCGGAACGACCTTCCTTCTAATTCAGAGTGGGCGACAAAGCCATGGCCGGCGTGCGGTTGCGCGGAAATGGCACCCATGCCCGCCCCGCGCGGCTGGCGCGAGGGGGGCATAAGGCGAGCGGGACCACCCCGCGCGGGCGGCGCGCCTGGCATGGGCCGAAGCGAATGGTGTCAGGCGGCATCGACTCCGCCCGGCTTTCCGGTGCGCCCGCCGTTTCGCCCGTGCTGCGGTGTCACCTTGTTGCGGTGTCACCTTGTTGCGCTAGGGTGCACCGCCCGTCGTTGAATCAGGAGCATAAGATGCAGATCGGTATCGTCGGCCTCGGCCGCATGGGCGCGAACATCGCGCGGCGCCTCGCGCGCGACGGCCATAGCTGCGTCGTCTGGGACCGCAGCGAGGCCGCCGTCGCCGAGTTGGCCAAGGAAGGCAACATCGCCGCCACCGGCCTCGCCGACATGGTGGAGAAGCTGGAAGCTCCGCGCGCGGTGTGGGTGATGCTGCCTGCCGGCGGGCCGACCGAGGAGACCGTGACCGCCCTCGCCGCGATGATGTCGCCGGGCGACACCGTGATCGACGGCGGTAACAGCTTCTATAAGGACGACATCCGCCGCGCCGCCACGCTGCGCGAGCGCGGCGTGGTCTATGTCGATGTCGGCACGTCGGGCGGGGTCTGGGGTTTGGACCGCGGCTATTGCATGATGATCGGCGGCGAGACCGCGGCGGTCGACCGGCTCGACCCGATCTTCCGAACGTTGGCTCCGGGCATCGGCACTGTTCCGCTCACTCCCGGCCGCGAGGGCCGCGACGCCCGCGCCGAGCAGGGCTACATCCATGCCGGCCCGGCCGGGGCGGGTCATTTCGTCAAGATGGTGCATAACGGCATCGAGTACGGCCTGATGCAGGCCTATGCCGAGGGCTTCGAGATCATGAAGCGCAAATCCTCGGAAGATCTGCCGGAAGCCGAGCGCTTCACGCTCAACCTGCCGGACATCGCCGAGGTGTGGCGGCGCGGCAGCGTGGTGTCGTCCTGGCTGCTCGACCTTTCCGCCATCGCGCTCGCCCAGAGCGAGGAACTCGCCGAATATTCCGGCGCGGTCGCCGATTCCGGCGAGGGCCGCTGGACCGTGCAGGCGGCGATCGAGGAGGCGGTCTCGGCGGAAGTGCTCACCGCCGCGCTCTACACCCGCTTCCGCTCGCGCCAGGACCACACTTTCGGCGAGAAGATGCTCTCGGCCATGCGCTACCAGTTTGGCGGCCACGTCGAAAAACCTGCCGGCGGCTGAGCCGGCAGGGGTATCGGGTCGACATCGGGGCGTCAGGCCTCGATGTCGACGTCCTTGGTCTCCGAACCGAGCAGCAGCGCGATCAGGGTGACCAGCGCCATGGCAGAGAGGTAGACGCCGACCCAGAACGGCGAGCCCCCGCCATAGCTCCACAGCGCCACCGCGATGAACGGCGCCACCGCCGCGCCGAGGATCGAGGACACGTTATAGGCAATGCCCGAGCCGGTGTAGCGCACATTGGCCGGGAATAGTTCCGGCAGCAGCGCGCCCATCGGGCCGAAGGTCATGCCCATCAGGCTGAAGCCGATCACCAGCCACGCCATGACGCCGACGAAGCCGGCCGAGAGCAGCGGCACCCAGACCAGCCCGAAGGCGACGATGGCCAGCGTCACCCCGATCAGCGTCGCGCGGCGGCCGTGGCGGTCGGCCCAGGGGCCGGAGGCCATGGTGAAGATGCCGAAGAACACCACGCCGAAGATCATCATCAGCACGAAGCTCGTATAGTCGTAGCCGAGCCCCGGCAGCGCGGCGCCGGCGGCGGCCCGGCCATAGCTGAGCGAGAAGGTGGTCATCAGGTAGAACAGCACATAGGTCGCCAGCATGTAGAACGTGCCGAGCACGACCTCCCTTCCATGGGTGCGGAACACGCTGGCGAGCGGCAGGCTCTTCACCTTGCCGGCCTTCACCGTCTTCTCGAAGGCGGTGCTCTCCACGAGGTTCAGCCGCACCCACAGGCCGACGATCACCATCACCGCCGAGAACAGGAACGGGATGCGCCAGCCCCAGTTCAGGAAGGCGTCGGAGGGGCGCGAGGGGTCCTCCGACGGCAGCACCGCAGCGATGATCAGGAACAGGCCGTTGGCGATGATGAAGCCGAGCGGGGCGCCGAGTTGCGGGAAGGTGCCGAAGATGGCGCGCTTGCCGGGCGGGGCATTCTCGGTGGCGACCAGCGCCGCCCCGCTCCATTCGCCGCCCAGCGCGAAACCCTGCGCGAGGCGCAGCACCACCAGCAGCGCCGGAGCCAGCCAGCCCACCATCGGGAAGGTCGGCAGCGCGCCGATCAGGAAGGTCGCGATGCCCATGGTCAGCAGCGCGCCAACCAGCGTCACCTTGCGCCCGCGCTTGTCGCCGAGATGGCCAAAGAAGATCGCCCCGAGGGGGCGCGCCACCATGGCCGCGCCGAACACCGCGAAGGAGGCGAGCAGCGCGGTGGTCTCGTTGCCGGCCGGAAAGAACAGGTGCGGGAACACCAGCACCGCCGCCGTGGCATAGACGTAGAAGTCGTAGAACTCGATCGTGGTGCCGACGAGGCTCGCGAGAATGACGCGCGAGCGCGGATTGACGGCGGCGGGGGTCGCCGGGGCGGCGAGGGTGACGGACATGGCAACGCTCCGAGAGCAGCGCGGCCGGCAGCCGTCTCGGCCGTCGGGCAGCGCTGCGGGTCCGTGCCGGCAAGCCGGCTCCGGCTTGTCGAAACGAACCCGGCTTGAGGGGTCGGACGCAATCTCCTTGCGGCCACGTCGGGGCCGGCGAACGGAACATGCGTCGCGGGTCGGTTCGAGGCGGCAAGGGCCGCCCGTTTCATGACACCCCTCATATACGCAGGCACCGGGCAAATGAAGCGCGCGCGGCCGCTGAGCCATGCGGCAGGCTCATGACAAAACCCCGTGCGCGCATGGCCGGCGCCGTCCGATACCTAATCCGCGCGAGCCGTACGACCTTCGTCGAAAGCGTGCTCGCGGGCGAGCTGCCGCTCGATCTCGATCAGCTTCTGCTTGCGCCAAAGCCCGCCGCCATAGCCGGTGAGCGAGCCGTCGGCGCCGATGACGCGGTGGCAGGGGATCAGCAGCGCGATCTGGTTGGCGCCGTTGGCACGGGCGACCGCGCGCACGGCGAGCGGCTGGCCCAGCGCCTGCGCGATCTCGGAATAGCTGCGGGTGACCCCGGGCGGGATGGTCATCAGCTCCGCCCACACCGCGCGGGTGAAGGCGCTGCCGTGAAGCGCGAGCGGAATCGAGAACCCGCCCGGCCGCCCGTCGAAATAGCGCGCGAGCTCATCTCCCAGTCGGTCGTGCAGGGCCATGCGGGCGATACCAAGCGTGCCGCGCGCCAGCCCGTTCAGCCGCTTGAGTTCCGCCGGCAGGCCCTTGCGGTCGGCGAACTCCAGGAGATGCAGCCGCTCGGTGTCGCAGATCGCCACCATGGCGCCGAGCGGGGTGTCGAGCCAGTGCGCGGCCAATAAAGGCTCCCGCGACAGCTTGCCCGGCGCCACGCCCGCGAGCCGCGCGAACGCCTCGCGAAAACCTTCGGGCGAGGCGAAGCCGGCTTCCAGCTGCGCGTCGATCACCCGCCCGCCCTCGCCCAGCGTCTGGAAGCCGGCACGCAGCCGCTCCATCCGCGCCATTTCAAGGAACGTCATGCCGAAATGGCGGCGGAAGGCGCGCCGCACCGTGGAGGGATCCAGCCCCATCCGCTCGACATCCTGCTCGCTCCAGCGATAGGCCGGGCGCTGCTCCAGCGCGCCCAGCAGCGTGCGGATCGCGGGATCGCTCTCGGCCGCCGGGGCGAGCGGCGCACAGCGCTTGCAGGCGCGAAAGCCCGCCGCAAGGCATTCCGGCACGCTGGCGAAGAAGCGGCAGTTCTCCGGCTTCGGCTTTCGCGCCGGGCAGGTCAGCCGGCAGAAAATGCCGGTCGAGGTAACGCCGACATAGGCGCGCCCGTCATAGGCGCCGTCGCGCGCGAGCAGGGCCTGATAGAGCACCGGGGCGGGGGGAAGATCGAACAGCATGGCGACAGCCTAGCGCCGCGCGAGACCGCACGTCGCCGGAAATCGGGCGTCTCTTCCGCCCCGGCACGACGGCATGCGCCGGCTGACGCAGGGGCAGTCATCCCGGTGACATGGGCGGGCTTTAGCCAAAGCGCCGATCCGTTACCGCCGATCCATCACCTTCTGGGGAGACCCGCCGGATGCGCTCGCTCATCGCAGCCCTTGCCGCCACCACCTGCCTGTTCTCGGCCGCGCAGGCCGCGACGGTGTACCCGCTCGACCGCGCCACCATCCTCGCCGGCTCGCCCTTCGACCTGAAGGTGGAATTCGACGCCGTGGTGAAGCCGGCGGACGTCACCGTCACCATCAATGGCGAGCCCGCCGCCAAGGTGCTCGGCAAGGATGTCGTGTTCGTCGAGAAGGAGCCCGGCTTCGAGGCCTCCGCCGTTCTGATCCGCGCCGGCGCGATTGCCAAGCCCGGCACCTACACGGTCGAGGCCAAGGCCGGCGCCGAGACCAAGACCGTGAACTGGGAAGTCTACGGCACCCCGGCGACCGCCAAGGCCCGGAACGTCATCTTCTTCCTCGGCGACGGCCTGTCGGTCGCCCACCGCACCGGCGCGCGCCTGATGTCGAAGGGCATGCATGAGGGCAAGGCCGATGGCCGCCTGAACATGGACGGCATTCCGCCGGCCGCCTTCATCGGCACCTCGGCCACCAACGCCATCGCCACCGACAGCGCCAACACCATGTCGGCCTACATGACCGGCCACAAGACCGCGGTGAACGCCATCGGGGTCTATGCCGACCGCACCAAGGACGCGTTCGACGATCCGCGCGTCGAGAACATCGCCGAGGCGCTGCGCCGCACCACCCGGAAGTCGATCGGCATCGTCGCCCCCTCGGAGATCGAGGACGCCACCCCGGCCGCCGTGGTCGCCCACACCCGCCTCCGCTCGGAAAAAGCCGCGGTGGTCGGCCAGATGTTCGCCGTGAAGCCCGAGGTGATCCTCGGCGGCGGCTCGGCCTATTTCCTGCCCAAGAGCACGCCGGGCTCGAAGCGCAAGGACGAGCAGGACTTCATCGCGATGTTCCGGGAGGCCGGCTACGCGCTCGCCACCGACAAGACCGAACTGGCCGCCGCCGCCGGCACCAATTCCGGCAAGATCCTCGGCCTGTTCCACACCGGCAACATGGACACCACGCTCGACCGCGAGTTCCTCAAGAAGGGCACCGTGTCGAAGTTCCCGAACCAGCCCGGCCTCGTCGAGATGACCAAGGTCGCGCTCGGCGAACTCTCCAAGAACCCCGAGGGCTTCTTCCTGATGGTCGAGGGCTCCTCGATCGACAAGATGTCCCACCCGATGGACTGGGACCGCGCGCTCGTCGAGACCATCGAGTTCGACCAGGCGATCGGCGCCGCGCTCGATTTCGCCAAGACCCATCCCGACACGCTGATCGTCGTCACCGGCGACCACACCCACGGCGTGGCGATTGTCGGCACGGTGGACGACGACAAGCCGGGCACCGAAATGCGCGAGAAGGTCGGCGTCTATGCCGATGCCGGCTTCCCGAACTATGAGGACAAGAACGGCGACGGCTATCCCGACCGCATCGACGTCTCGCGCCGCCTGATGCTGTTCGCCAACAACTTCCCCGACTATTACGAAACCTTCCGCCCCAAGCTGGATGGCCCGTTCGAGCCGGCGGTGCAGAACGAGAAGAAGGAATACGTTGCCAACCAGGCTTACAAGGATGTCCCCGGCGCCGTGCTGCGTGAGGGCAACCTTCCCCGCTCCAGCGACACCGCCGTCCATGCCGTTGACGACGTGGTGCTGCAGGTCACCGGCCCCGGCGCCGAGGGCTTCCGCGGCTACATGGAGCAGAGCGACGTCTACCGCGTGCTGATGGAAGTCATGGCGGTCGGCCCGCAGGCCGACTGACGCCGCCCGCTCATTCCACGTCAGCGCGGCCCGGAGGACAATGCCGGGCCGCGACCCGTTCAGGAGCCACGGTATGAGCCCGCATAGTCTCTCGCGCCGTCTCGTGCTGGGCGGAGCCGGCATCGTGCTTTCCGGCCTGCTGACGCCCATTTTGCCCTGCGCGGCGGCTCGCGCCGCGGACACGCTCGACTTCGACGAGCTCTATGGCTCGGTCAGCGTGCTCGGCCTCACCTTCTCCGACAAGGTCAAGGCGCTGGCCGGCCGCGAAGTGGCGATGCAGGGCTACATGGCACCGCCGCTCAAGGCTGAGGCGGATTTCTTCGTGCTCACCGAAATCCCGATGTCGATCTGCCCGTTCTGTTCTTCCGATGCCGACTGGCCGGACAATATCGTCGTGGTCTATCTCGAACGCGCGCAGACCTTCGAGCAGGCCAATGCGCTGATCGAGGTGCGCGGCACGCTCGAGGTCGGCTCGCGGACCGACCCGGCGACCGGATTCGTGAGCCGGCTGCGCATCGTCGGCGCCAGCTTCGCGACGGCCTGACCATGAACGTCGCCGCCATGTCGGACCCCGCCCACGCCCTTACCCTGCGTGATGTCGAAGTGCGCTTCCCCGGCCTCGAACGGCCGGCGCTGTCGGCGCCGGCGCTCGATCTCGGATCTGGCGAGCAGGTCGCGCTCACCGGGCCGTCCGGCTCGGGCAAGACCACCTTCCTCAACATCGTCACCGGGCTGGAGCGCCCCGGCTCCGGGGCGGTGCTGTGGAGCGGCGTTGATCTCGCGCGGCTTTCCGAAGGCAAGCGCGACCACTGGCGCGCCCGCCATGTCGGGCTGGTGATGCAGGACTTCCACCTGTTTCCCGGCCTTTCCGCGCTCGACAATGTCTTGCTCCCGCAGCGGCTTTTCCATTTCCGCCTGCCACCCGGCGCGGCGGGGGAGGCCGCGCGGCTTCTGAACCGCGTCGGCATCGCGCGCCACGACCAGCGCATCGAAACCCTCTCGCGCGGGCAGATGCAGCGCGTCGCGGTGGCGCGCGCTCTGGCGGCGCATCCGCGCATCATCGTCGCCGACGAGCCGACCGCCAGCCTCGATGACGCGTCCGGCGCGGCGGTATCCGATCTGCTGCTGGAACTCGCCCATGAGGCCGCCGCCACGCTGATCGTCGCGACCCACGATCCCCGCCTCGTCGCCCGGCTCGGCCGCACGTTGCGGCTGGAATCCGGCCTCGTGAAGGAGTGAGCGCATGTTCGGGTTCATCGCGGCCGACCTGCGACGCCATTGGGCGGGGGCGCTCGCCGTCGTACTCATCGTCGCCTTCGCCACCGCGCTCGGCGTGGTGGTCACGCTACAGGAACGCGCGCTGCGGCTCGGCAGCGCGCGGGCGGCCCAGGCCTTCGACCTCGTGGTCGGCGCGCCGGGCAGCGAGACCCAGCTCGTGCTTTCCGCCGTGTTCCTGCAGGCGGCGCCGCTGCCTCTGATGGACGGCGAGGTGCTGGCCGGGCTGATCGCCGATCCGCGCGTCGCCTATGCCGCGCCGGTCGGCTTCGGCGACTTCTATGAGCGCCAGCCCATCGTCGGCACCACGCAAGCGCTGGTGGACGGGCTCGGCGGACTTTCCTCGGGACGCCCTTTCGCGCGGCTGGACGAGGCGGTGATCGGCGCCGGAGTCAATCTGCGCGAGGGCGATGCGATCAAGCCTCAGCACGGCCTCGTCGAACAGGGCGGCCACGTCCATGCCGGCGCGGCCTATCGCATCGTCGGACGGATGAAGCCGACCGGCACGCCATGGGACCGCGCGCTGCTGGTGCCGATCGAGGCGGTGTGGCGGGTCCACGGGCAGCATGCCAAAGATCATGAAGGACACGACCATGAGGGGCATGACCACGACGGGCATGACCACGATGTCGGGGACGACGACACGCACGAGCCTGCCGAACCCGCCCCGGTTCGGGCGAGCGAGCACGCCGACGGCGACCATGATCATGACGAGGCCGACGGGCTCGACGCCCCCATCGATCCCGGCGCCGCCGCCGATCCCCATGCGCCCGGCGTGCCGGCGATCCTGGTCAAGCCGCGAACCATCGCCGATGCCTACAGGCTGCGGCAGGCCTATCGTTCCGATCACACGCTCGCCGTGTTCCCGGCCGAGGTGCTGACCCGGCTGTACGGAACGCTCGGCGATGCCCGCCTTGTGCTCGGCGCGGTAGCCGCCGGGGCGCAGGCGCTGGTCGGCGCGGCGATCCTTCTGGTGGTGATCCTGCATATTGGCCAGCGCCGCCGGCAGATCGGCGCGCTGCGCGCCTTCGGAGCGCCGCGCCTCGCCGTGTGCGCCATTGTCTGGCTGGAGGCATTCGCGCTGATCGCGGCCGGCCTCGTCGCCGGCTTCGCGCTGGGCTTCGTCGGCGCCCGCGCGCTCTCCGCTCTACTCGCCGGAATGAGCGGCGTGCCGCTGCCGGTGGAATTCGCCGGGGCGGACCTCTCGCGCTTTGCCCTGCTGCTGGCAATCAGCGCGCTGGTCTCGGCGGTTCCGGCACTCAGCGCCTATCGCCAGTCGCCGGCCGCCGCGCTACGGGGCTGATGCTCACACCATGCCGCCATTGGCGCGCAGCACCTGCCCGTTCACCCAGCTGCCGTCCGGCCCGACCAGCAGCGAGACCACGCCGGCAATGTCCTCCGGCGTGCCGAGGCGCTCCATCGGGTTGAGCTTGGCGAGGCGGTCGATCAGTTCCGGGCTCTTGCCGTGGAGGAACAGCTCGGTCGCCACCGGGCCGGGCGCCACTGCGTTGACGCGGATCGAGCGGCCGCGCATCTCCTTGGACATGACGGCGGTCATCGCCTCCACCGCCGCCTTGGTGGCGCAGTAAACCGCGTAGTTCTCCATCCGCAGGCCGATGACGCTGGAGGAGAAATTCACCACGCTGCCGCCGGCTCGCAGCCGCCGCGCGGCTTCGCGCATCACGTTGAACGTGCCCTTCACATTGATCGAGAACTGGCGGTCGAACGCTTCGTCCGTCACCTCCGCCAGCGGGGCGAGCGTCATCACGCCGGCATTGTTCACCACCACGTCGACCCCACCGAACGCGGCCTCCACCTTGTTAAACATCGCGCCGACGGCGGCGGGATCGCTGACATCGGCCTGCACCGCGAGCGCCCGCCCGCCGCGCGCCTCGATGGCGCCGGCCACCTTTTCGGCGGCGGCGGCGCTGCCGGCAGAGTTGACGATGACGGCATAGCCGTCACGCGCGAGCCGGTCGGCCACCGCGGCGCCGATGCCGCGCGAGGCGCCGGTGACGATGGCCACCTTGTTCTGAAGCTGGGTCATGATCCGTCTCCCATAACCGCGCTGTCTGCGCGGGTGATGGCGCTAACATGCCCATTGGACCTGATCGCATAATCATGCACTATCCGGCATCATTATCCGGCGTTTGCGAAAAATCCGATGGACCGTCTCGAAGCCATGCAGGTGTTCACGCGGGTGGTGGCGCGGCGCAGCTTCACCCTCGCGGCGCAGGATGTCGGCCTGCCGCGCTCGACCGTCACCGACGCGGTGAAGCAGCTCGAAGCCCGGCTCGGCGTGCGCCTCATCAACCGCACCACCCGTCATGTCAGCCCGACGCTGGACGGCGAGGCCTACCACCGGCGCTGCCTCGCCATCCTTGCCGATATCGAGGAGGCGGAAGGCGCCTTTGCCGGCGCCCGCCCGCGCGGCCTGCTGCGGGTCGATGTCCATGGCACCCTCGCCCGGCATTTCCTGCTGCCGGGCCTGCCGGACTTCCTCGCAGCCTATCCCGAGCTGGAACTGCAGATGAGCGAGGGCGACCGGCTGGTTGATCTGGTGCGCGAGGGCATCGACTGCGTGCTGCGCGTCGGCGAGCTGGCGGATAGCGACATGATCGCCCGGCGCGTCGCGCTGCTGGAGGAGGCCACCTGCGCCGCCCCCGCCTATCTCGAACGACACGGCACGCCGCGCCGCATCGACGAGCTGGACGGGCATGTCATGGTCGGCTTCCGGTCCTCGGCCACCGCCGCGATCATCCCGCTGGAATTCGTCGAGGACGGCCGAACCCGCCACATCACCCTCCCCGCCACCGTGACGGTGAACGGCGCGGACAGCCTTTATGCCGCCGCCCGCCTAGGGCTCGGCATCATCCAGGCGCCGCGCTACCGCTTCGCGGAGGATTTTGCCAACGGCGCGCTGGTGCCGCTGCTCACCGACACGCCGCCCAGCCCGACGCCGGTAAGCCTGCTCTATCCGCGCGACCGCCAGCTCTCGCCGCGGGTGCGGGTGTTCATCGATTGGGTGATCCGTGAATTCGCGGCGCGCAACCCGCGCAGCGGCCCGATCGGCTAATCCACGCCGTGCCGCGCCAGCAGCGCCTTGAGGCCGGTGGGAAACAGCGCCGGCCCTTCGCCGTCGAGCACCTCCGGCTCGTACCAGCGGGCAAGGCACGGCTCCCCGCCATCCTCTTCAAACGCGACCGCCTCGATCCCTGCCAGCGCGCCGGGCGGCAGGGCGACATCGGCGACGAACACCACCTCATGGCCGGTGGCGCCCTCATGGCTGAAGATGTTCTCCAGCACCGCGAGACAGGGCCCGATGCTCACCTCCAGCCCCAGCTCCTCGCGGAACTCGCGGCTCAGCGCCTCCTGCCAGCGCTCGCCGAACGCGACGCCGCCGCCGAGTGGGCGCACGCCCTTGAGCGCGCCGGCATCGTCGCGCACCTCGGCCGCCAGCAGCCGGCCCTCGCGCCAGACCAGCCCGATCGCGACCACGCGGATGTGGGATTTCGGCCGCCAGGCGCTCGTCGCCGGGGTCATGTCGTCAGCCTTCCGCCAGCATCTCGCGCACCAGCGGCATGACGCGGGTGCCGTACAGCTCGACGCAGCGCATGAGCTGGCGATGCGGCATCGGGCCGGCGCTGTATTTCAGGTCGAAGCGCGAGAGGTCGAGCGCCTTCGCGGTCGCCGCGATGCGACGCGCCACGCTTTCCGGCGCGCCGACATAGAGCGATCCCTGCGTAGCCTCCCGCTCGAAGGCGTCGCGCTCCATGGGCGGCCAGCCGCGCTCGGCGCCGATCTTGTCGTGCATGCGCTTGTAATGCGGCCACAGCTCCTCGCGGGCCTGCTCGTCGCTGTCGGCGATGTAGCCGGGCGAATGCACGCCGATCGGCTGCACCTGCGTGCCGAGCTGGGCGAAGGCGCGCTGGTAGAGATCGACATAGGGCTGGAACCGCGCCGGGTTGCCGCCGATGATCGCCAGCATCAGCGGCAGGCCGTAGCGCGCCGCGCGCACCACCGATTCCGGGCTGCCGCCGACCCCGATCCAGGTCTTGAGCGTGCCATGCTCGATCGGCGGAAAGACGCTCTGGTTCTCCAGCGGGGCGCGCGTCGTGCCGCGCCACGTCACCGGCCCGCCCTTCAGCAGCGCCGCGAACAGATCGAGCTTCTCGGTGAACAGCGTCTCGTACTGATCGAGCGGAAACCCGAACAGCGGGAAGGATTCGGTGAAGGAGCCGCGCCCGAGAATCACCTCGGCCCGGCCATTCGACACGGCGTCGAGCGTCGAGAAGCGCTGGAACACCCGCACCGGCTCGTCGGAGGACAGCACGGTGACCGCCGAGCCGAGCCGGATACGCGTGGTGCGCGCGGCAATCGCCGCCAGCACCATTTCCGGCGAGGACACCGCGAAATCGGCACGGTGATGCTCGCCCACCCCGATGAAATCGACGCCGAGCTGATCGGCCAGCACCGCCTGCTCCACCAGATCGCGGATCACCTGCGCGTGCGGCAGCATCTGCCCGTCCGCGCCAAGCGTGACGTCGCCGAACGTGTCGAGCCCGAGTTCCAGATGCCGTGCCATGCCGTGTCGATCTCCTGAGGACCGGCAGCCGGCGCCGGTTCCGCCGCGCGGAGGTAAAGCGCGCCCACAGCTTTCGCAACCGCCCGGCGCCTTCCGCGAGCCCCCATCTTCCACACGATAAAGTGACGCGCCGGGAAGGCGACCACCCTCACCCGCGCCCCGCGCGCCGACACTGGTACTGCGATGCAACAGAGGCGCTGCCATGCGCGTCGCGCGGGTGGCGAAGCCTTGAAAGCCGGGAAAATCCGTGGCGTCATCGCGAGATGGCCGCCGCATCGCCGGATTCGCCGGCCGCCGCCAACCCGCGACGGAGCCGAATGCCCGAAACCGCCTCGTCCCCCTCGGTCCTGATCGTGCTTCATCAGGAGCACTCCTCTCCCGGACGATTGGGCCGCCTGCTGGTCGAACGCGGCTACCGGCTGGACATTCGCCGCCCCTGCCTTGGCGATCCGCTGCCCGACACCATGGATGAGCACGTCGGCGCCGTGATCTTCGGTGGGCCGCAGAGCGCCAATGACTGCCACGATTATGTACGCGCCGAGATCGACTGGATCGGCGTGCCGCTAAAGTCGGGCAAGCCCTATCTCGGCATTTGCCTCGGCGCCCAGATGCTGGCGCGCCATCTCGGCGCCCGCGTCGCCCCCCATCCGGAAGGGCTGGTGGAGATCGGCTACTACCCGATCCGCGCCACGCAGGCCGGCACCGCGCTGCTCGCCGCCAATGGCGCGAGCGCGAATGGCCGTGCCGCGCGAGTCCGGCAGAGGTCGCGTGGCGCTCCCCGTGAGGCATCCTCCTGGCCCGATCACGTCTATCACTGGCATCGCGAGGGCTTCGACCTCGCCGCGGGTGCCGAGCTGCTGGCGACCGGCGAC
Source organism: Ancylobacter sp. G4_0304 (assembly GCF_047501495.1). Taxonomy (NCBI): domain Bacteria; kingdom Pseudomonadati; phylum Pseudomonadota; class Alphaproteobacteria; order Hyphomicrobiales; family Xanthobacteraceae; genus Ancylobacter; species Ancylobacter sp. G4_0304. The sequence goes on from NZ_JAZDRM010000005.1 coordinate 48,391, forward strand.
AGCTTTCCCAACCAGGCGTTCCGCTATGGCCCGGCCGCCTTCGGCATCCAGTTCCACCCGGAAGTGACGCATCACATGATGTGCCGCTGGACCGTTCGGGGCAGCGAGCGGCTGGACCTGCCGGGCGCCCGTCCGCGCCGCGCCCATTTCACCGACCGGCTGCAACACGACACCCGGATCCGGCTCTGGCTCGACGATTTCCTCGACCACTGGCTGGCGGGCGGCGCCTCCCGCGCAGCGTGACGGCTCAGGGGTGACGGCTCAGATCGGCCGCACCACGATGTCCATGGCGCGCAGATCGTTATAGAGCTTCACGTTCAGCGCATAGGGCCACCAGTCGAACAGCAGGATTTCGATCGGCCGCCACAGCCCGACCCAGCCGGCGATGACCGCGCCCTCGACCAGGAAGCGGCCGGCAAGGCTTTCCGAGCCGATCAGCTTTTCGATCACGCCCGCGAGCCCGATGCACACGGCGAGAAACAGCACGCCGACCGCCAGCGCGCGCAGCCCGTCGGCGCGCACCTCGGCGAGTTTGCGCCGGGAATATTGCACATGCTTGTCGCAGTAGCTGGCCAGCGCCTCGGCGATGCGCGGGGTCAGCGCGGTGGTCTGCGCGCCGGCCGGCACATGCAGCGTGGCGCGCACCCGGCGGCGGCGCCAGATGCGCCCGGCGCGCAGCACGTCGATGATCTGGTCGATGCCGGCCTCGTCGATATGCTCGCCCTCGAACGGATCGATCTCGGGTGTCGCGAAGAAATTGCGGAGGTCGCGCAGGTGGATGTCGAGTTCGAGCGTGTGGTCGGCCATGATTGCCCTGCGCTGCCTGCCCGGCCGGGTCTGCCCGGCCGGAGTTCTATGGCACCTCCTGATAGCAGAGCACCGGAGGGCTGGCGATGCGCCTATCCGCCGATCGCCTGCGGCGCCAGCACCGGCTGGAGCACGCGCAGCCGCGCCCGCCGCTTCACCGCCACCGGCTTATAGACCTGCTTGGCGGCCTCGACGATGTGCACCCCCGAGAACGGCAGGGAGAGCGTCGCGCCCGCGCGCTCCCAGGCCACCGCCGTGCGCAGGAACCAGCTCCGCGTCACCGGCGGCATGTACAGCGCCTCGCTCCAGCCGACCGGGGTGAACAGCGCCTCGCGCAGCAGGTCGGTGATCTGCGTGCGCGAGAACGGGCGGCCATGGCCGAAGGGGTTGTTGTCGACCCGTGCCCACACGCCGCGCCGGTTCGGCACCACGCAGAGCAGCCGCCCGCCCGGAGCCAGCACGCGCCACACCTCGCGCAGCACCTCCTCGGCGTCCGGCGTGTTTTCCAATAGATGCACCGCAATCACGCGGTCGATGGCAGCGGTCGGCAGCGGCAGCTCGCATTCGTCGACCAGCGCCGCCAGCGTCGGCGCGGCGGAAGGCCAGCGCGTCACCCCCTGCGCGCCGGGCATGAAGGCGAGCGCGCGCTCGCACTCCTCGCGGAACACGCCGAGATAGGGCGTCGCGTAGCCGATGCCGAGCACGGAGAGCCCGCGCACATTGTCGAAGCGCGCACGAATGCCGCGCGCCACCAGCCGGCGCGTGACCACGCCGAGCGGCTGGGCATAGAAGCTGCGAAGGTCGACGACATCGGGAAACATGGCTTCAGCCTATAACGCGCGCCGTGACGCCTTGAAATCAACACGTATTTAGGCCACATAGCGGTTCGTACGGGAAATTGCCCGTATCCGGGGCCGCGTCGCTCGATTTCCGCTTCGGCAAAGGCCAGCCCGGCCAGCCGCCGCAGCAGACTTCTGCCCTTCATCATCAGCCTATCGCCGACGTCCCAGGCTGCGCGGGGTGTCCAACACCCCCGATGCGTGCCGCGCATGCCGTTCCGGCGTGCGGGCGCCATCACCCATGAAAGAACGCTACTTGACCAGTTTCGCTGAGCTCGGCCTTGCCGAACCGATTCTGCAGGCCCTCAAAGAGGCCAACCATTCCACCCCCACGCCGATCCAGGCCCAGGCTGTTCCGCAGGTTCTCGCGGGCCGCGACCTGATCGGCATCGCGCAGACCGGCACCGGCAAGACCGCTGCCTTCGCCCTGCCGATCCTCAACCACCTCGTCACCGAGCGCCGCCGCCCGGAGCGCCGCTCCGCGCGCGTTCTGGTGCTGAGCCCGACCCGCGAGCTCTCCGGCCAGATCCTCGAAAGCTTCCGGCTCTACGGCAAGCATGTGCGCCCCTCCACCGCGCTCGCCATTGGCGGCGTCCCGCTCGGGCGCCAGGCCCGCGCGCTGATGAACGGCATCGACATCCTCGTCGCCACGCCGGGCCGCCTCGTCGACCTGGTGGAGAACGACGCGGTGCGCCTCGACCAGATCGAGGTGTTCGTGCTCGATGAAGCCGACCAGATGCTGGATATGGGCTTCATCCACGCCATCCGCGCCATCGTCGCCAAGCTGCCGGCCAAGCGCCGCAACCTGTTCTTCTCGGCCACCATGCCGAAGGAGATCGAGAAGCTCGCCGACCAGCTGCTGACCAACCCGGCCCGCGTCGCGGTGACCCCGGTCGCCAAGACTGCCGACAAGATCGAGCAGAAGGTGTTCTTCACCGACCGCGCCGGCAAGCCGGACCTGCTGATCGAGGTGCTCTCCGACGCCAGCGTCGATCGCGCCCTGGTGTTCTCGCGCACCAAGCACGGCGCCGACCGCGTGGTGAAGGGCCTGGTGACCGCCGGCATCAATGCCGAGGCGATCCACGGCAACAAGTCGCAGCCGCAGCGCGAGCGCGCGCTGGCCGCCTTCCGCGAAGGCAAGGTCAAGGTACTGGTGGCGACCGACATCGCCGCGCGCGGCATCGACGTGCCGGGCGTGAGCCATGTCGTGAACTACGACCTGCCGAACATCCCGGAGAGCTATGTCCACCGCATCGGCCGCACCGCGCGCGCCGGCGCCGACGGCATCGCCATCTCGCTGTGCGACGGCGAGGAGCGCGCCTTCCTGCGTGACATCGAGCGGCTGATCAAGATCACCATCCCCTCGGCGGACCGTCGCGGCGAGCCGCGCCGCGCCACCGGCTTCAACAGCCCGCGCGAGGAGCAGCCCCGCCGTGACGGCGAGCGCTCCTCGCGTCCGGGCGGTGCCCGTGGCCCGCGCAACCGTCCGGAATATCGCGGCGGTGAGAACCGTGGCGGCGAACAGCGCGCGGCCGGCGAGCCGCGCGGCGAGCGCCCGCGTCACGAGGGGCATCGTCCCGACGCGCACCGCAATGACGGCCACCGTCACGAGGGTGCCCGTCACGAGGGCCGGCGCGACGGCGCTCCGCGTGGCGAGCGGCGCAGCGACGGATCGCAGAAAAGCTTCCGCCCCGCGCGTTGAGGAAGACAAAGCGGCGTCGTCAGGGTATTGCCCTGACGACAGGCCGCCAGAAGCCCAAAGCCTGAAGGGACTTTACGAGGAGAGCCAGGAATGGCGAAAGAGGAACTGCTCGAGTTCGACGGCACCGTGACCGAGGTGCTGCCCGACGGAAACTTCCGCGTCGTGCTCGATAACGAACATGAAATTCTCGCCTATGCGGCGGGGAAGATGAAGAAGAACCGCATCCGCACCATCGTCGGCGACCGCGTGGTCGTCGAGATGTCGCCCTACGATCTGGAGCGCGGCCGCATCAACTTCCGCCACAAGACCGGCGGCCCGACCCCGCCGCCCGGCAGCGGCCAGCGCCGTCCGCCTCCCGGCCGCCGCCGCTGAGCGCTTTCGCCCCGCGCGCCGCGCCGGCCGGCGGGCGCTCCGACAGCGGGGCGCCTGCGGAATGATGGGCGGTATCGCGTGGGCGCGGCGCGCCGGTCGCATGTTGCCACGCGGCTCAGCCGCCGGGTTTCATGTGAGTGCCCGCGCGACGGTCAGGCCCACTTTCGGCGCGGCTCTCAGTCCTGCGGGTCGCGCACGCGACTCCGCTGGCGCGACGGCTTGAGGCCCAGCGCCTGCGCCAGGCCGGAAGGTTTGGCGAGCGGTTCGCTCAGATCCATTTCCGAAGCGACATGGGCGATATGCGTGCGCATCAGCCGCGCCGCCTCCGCCGCATCTCCCCGCTCGATCGCCGCGACGATGGCGCCATGCTCATGGGGCGGGCAGGCCGCGTGCTCGCCGCGCGCATAGAGCAGGATGGCGAGCGAGCTCAGCGCATGCAGCTCGGTCAGCAGCCGCACGAAAACCGGATTGCCCGCCGCCTCCGCCAGCGTAACGTGGAACTCGCCGGTGAGGCGCACCAGCGCCGCCCGGTCGCCCGAGGCCCGCGCCTGATCCTCCATGGTGATGTGCCCGCGCAGCCGCGCCAGCGCGCTCGCGCCACAGGAACAGGCGACATTCGCGGCGATTTCCGGCTCGACCACGGCGCGCGCCGCCAGCACATGGGCGGCATCCGCACGGGTCGGCGCCGCGACGAAGGCGCCGCGATTGGGCTGCTGCTCGACGATGCCGTCCTGCGCGAGGCGCGCCAGAGCCTGACGCACCACGGTGCGGCTCACGCCGAACAGCTCCGCCAGCCGGTCCTCGGTGAGCTTTTCGCCCGGCGGCAGGCGCCGCTCGAAGATAGCCTGGAGGATGCGTGAACGGATCACAGCCTCCGAGCGGCCGCGCCCCTTCACCTGATGTTCGGCAGTCATGTCGTCCATGAACGTCTCGGCGCAGGCGCCTGCCCGCTCGGGCAAGCATAAGCATCTTTGGTGCCACGTACCATGCGCGGCGGGCGCGAGCCGCGTCTTTTCAGACCGGCCAGTCCGCAAGCCGCCAGGCCGAATCCCAGAACATCCATTCGAGCTGGCTGGCGCGGCCATAGGCTTCATGCATGCGCGCGCGCACCGACGGCGAGGCGGCCTCCGCCGCGCGGTCGGTGGTGGCGATCACCGCGCGCACCGCCTCGTGGAACTCCTCGCCGGCATAGGTGTCGATCCAGGCGTCATAGGGGTTCGGTCGCACCGCGCGGGCGAGGATGTCGCGGCCGATCTCGGCATAGATCCAGAAGCAGGGCAGCAAGCCCGCCAGCACCACGGGATAGGGCTCGCCATAGGCGGTGGCCATCAGGAAGCTGGTGTAGTGGTGGCAGACCGGCGACAGCTGCGCCTGCGCGAACTCCTCCGGCGCGATGCCGAAGCTGGTGAAGAAATCGGCATGGAGCGAGCGCTCCACCACCACCGCCACCTTCGCGGCTTCGGCGAACTGCACCAGCCCGTCAGCATCGTCCGCCTTGGCGGCGGCGATCGCCAGCGCACGGCCGAAGGCGATCAGGTAATGCGCGTCCTGGATCATGTAGTGCTTGAAGCGCGCGACATCGAGCGTGCCAGCCGCCAGCGCCTCGTTGAACGGCATGGTGCGGATCGCCTCGAACACGGGAAGATTGCGCGCCCAGGCTTCATCGCTGAAGCGCGGCACCGGCGGGTTCGGGGCGGTTTCAGGCATGGCGTTCCTCCGGACATGAAAAGGGCCGCCCCAAGGCGGCCCGGATCATTATGCCCTGCCACCGCGGGAGCGCGGGGCGAAGCGTATCAGTGGCTGGCGCGGCTGTCGGCCTCGATGGCGGCGGCGGTCGCCTTGAGCGAATCCAGCGTGCCCTGAAGGCGCAGCCGGGACGCGTCGTCGCGGGCGTCCTCGACGTCTTCCTGCGCGTCCTTGATCATCTGCGCAAGGCGGGCCGGGTTCATCTCGCTGAGCGGAACCGCGGTCTCGGCCAGCACGGTGAGGCCGGCCGGGTTGGCTTCGGCGAGACCGCCGCTGACGAACAGCTTGCGGGGGGCGCCGTCGCCCTTGATGATCAGCACGCCGGGCTTCAGCGTGGAGACGAAAGGCGCATGGCCGGCCAGCACGCCGAATTCGCCCTCGGTGCCGGGGACCACGACTTCGGTCACCGAGCCGGAATAGACGAGGCGCTCCGGCGAGACGAGTTCAAACGAGAAATTGGCCATGGATCCTCCAGGGGATGCGCCGGCACGCGCGGCGCCGGTGGATGCGTCAGCAGGCAGTCTTCAACACGCCGGCCGGAAGGCCGGCTCCGGGCACCGCGGCGCGGCACCCGGAAAGTCGAAGATCACGCCGCCTCGGCAGCCATCTTCTTGCCCTTCTCGATCGCCTCTTCGATGGTGCCGACCATGTAGAAGGCCTGCTCCGGGAGGTGATCGTACTTGCCTTCCACCAGGCCCTTGAAGCCCTTGATGGTGTCGGCGAGGTCGACGAGCTTGCCGGGCGAGCCGGTGAACACTTCGGCGACGTGGAAGGGCTGGGACAGGAAGCGCTCGATCTTGCGGGCGCGGGCGACGGTGAGCTTGTCCTCTTCCGAGAGCTCGTCCATGCCCAGGATCGCGATGATGTCCTGCAGCGACTTGTAGCGCTGCAGCGTCTGCTGCACCTGGCGCGCCACATTGTAGTGCTCCTCGCCGATGACGAGGGGCGACAGGATGCGCGAGGTCGAGTCGAGCGGGTCCACCGCCGGGTAGATGCCCTTTTCCGCGATCGAGCGCGACAGCACGGTGGTCGCGTCAAGATGGGCGAAGGAGGCGGCCGGGGCCGGGTCGGTCAGGTCGTCGGCGGGCACGTAAATGGCCTGGACCGAAGTGATCGAACCGGTGGTGGTGGTGGTGATACGCTCCTGCAGCGCGCCCATGTCGGTCGCGAGCGTCGGCTGATAGCCCACCGCCGAAGGAATACGGCCGAGCAGCGCCGACACTTCCGAACCCGCCTGGGTGAAGCGGAAGATGTTGTCGACGAAGAACAGCACGTCCTGGCCCTGGTCGCGGAAATGCTCGGCGACGGTGAGGCCGGTGAGCGCGACGCGGGCGCGGGCACCCGGGGGCTCGTTCATCTGGCCGTACACCAGCGCGCACTTCGAACCGGCGGAGGAGCCGCCATGCTCGTGCGGGTCGACGTTCACCTTGGACTCGATCATCTCGTGATAGAGATCGTTGCCCTCACGGGTACGCTCACCGACGCCGGCGAACACGGAATAGCCGCCGTGCGCCTTCGCGATGTTGTTGATGAGCTCCATGATCAGCACGGTCTTGCCGACGCCGGCGCCGCCGAACAGGCCGATCTTGCCGCCCTTGGAATAAGGCGCCAGCAGGTCGACGACCTTGATGCCGGTGACGAGAATTTCCGCCTCAGTCGACTGGTCTGCGTAGGAAGGCGCGTCCTGATGGATGGCGCGGGTGGCCTCACCGATCACCGGACCGAGTTCGTCCACCGGCTCGCCGATGACGTTCATGATGCGACCGAGCGTGGCTTCGCCCACCGGAACCATGATCGGGGCGCCGGTGTCGGACACCGGGGTGCCGCGAACCAGACCTTCGGTCGAGTCCATGGCGATGGCGCGCACGGTGTTCTCGCCGAGATGCTGGGCAACTTCCAGCACAAGGCGGTTGCCCTGGTTGGAGGCTTCCAGAGCGTTCAGAATTGCCGGGAGGTGATCTTCGAACTGCACGTCAACGACGGCGCCGATGACCTGGGTAATGCGTCCGTTGGTGTTCGCCATCTTCGCGTCCTTTGTCTTTGACCGCTGCCGTCAGAGCGCTTCGGCGCCGGAAATGATTTCGATCAGTTCTTTGGTGATCTGGGCCTGACGTGTGCGGTTATAGATCAGCGTCTGCTTCTTGATCATGTCACCCGCGTTGCGGGTCGCGTTGTCCATCGCGCTCATGCGCGCGCCCTGCTCGGACGCGGCGTTTTCGAGCAGCGCGGTAAAGATCTGCACGGCAAGATTGCGCGGCAGCAGCTCGGCGAGAATCTCGGTCTCGCCCGGCTCATACTCATAGACCGCCGTGGCGCCGGCCGGGGCCTTGGCCTCCGGGAAGGTCGCCGGGATGATCTGCTGGGCGGTGGGCACCTGCGAGATCACCGAATTGAAGCGGCTGTAGAATTCGGTGGCGATGTCGAACTCGCCGGCATTGAACATCGCCATGATCTTCTCGGCGATGTTCTGCGCGTCGGCGAAGGTCACGCCCTTGTTGGAGCGCAGCTCGACCACCTCGACGATCTGCTTCTCGAACTGGCGGCGCAGCGGCTCGTAGCCCTTGCGGCCCACACAGAAGATCTTGACCGTCTTGCCCTGGTTCATCAGCGACAGTGCGCGCTCGCGGGCGAGGCGCACGATCGAGGAATTGAACGCGCCGCACAGGCCGCGCTCGGCGGTCAGTACCAGCAGCAGATGCGTCTGATCCTTGCCGGTGCCGCTCATCAGCAGCGGCACGTCCGGCCCGGGCGACACGGTGGAGGCGATGCTGCCGAGCACCGTGCCCATGCGCGTCGCATAGGGGCGCGCGGCCTCGGCGGCCATCTGGGCGCGCCGCAGCTTGGCGGCGGCGACCATCTGCATCGCCTTGGTGATCTTCTGCGTCGCCTTGACCGAAGTGATCCGGTTGCGCAGGTCCTTGAGGCTGGCCATCTGCCCTCGACTCCGTTGCCTTGCGGCTACCTGATCAGGCGAAGGTCTTCGCGAAGGCGTCGAGCGCCTTGACGAGGCTCGCAGTGGTCTCCTTGGACAGCTCCTTGGAGGTGCGGATCGCGTCGAGAATGTCGGCGTGGTTGGTGCGGATGAACAGCAGCAGACCGTCCTCGAAGGCGCGCACCTTGTTCAGCGGCAGCGTATCGAGATAGCCGTTGGTGCCGGCATAGATCACCACGACCTGCTCTTCCACCTTCAGCGGCGAGAACTGAGACTGCTTGAGCAGCTCGGTCAGGCGGGCGCCGCGGTTCAGCAGCTTCTGGGTCGAGGCATCGAGGTCCGAGCCGAACTGGGCGAAGGCCGCCAGCTCGCGATACTGGGCGAGCTCGCCCTTGATCTTGCCCGCGACCTGCTTCATCGCCTTGATCTGCGCCGAGGAGCCGACGCGCGACACCGAGAGGCCGACGTTCACCGCCGGGCGGATGCCCTGGAAGAACAGGTCGGACTCAAGGAAGATCTGGCCGTCGGTGATCGAGATCACGTTGGTCGGGATGTAGGCCGACACGTCGTTGGCCTGGGTCTCGATGACCGGAAGAGCGGTGAGCGAGCCGGCGCCGTTCTCGTCGTTCAGCTTGGCCGCGCGCTCCAGCAGGCGCGAGTGGAGATAGAACACGTCGCCGGGATAGGCTTCGCGGCCCGGCGGGCGGCGCAGCAGCAGCGACATCTGGCGATACGCCACGGCCTGCTTGGACAGGTCGTCGTGGATGATCAGCGCGTGCATGCCGTTGTCGCGGAAATACTCGCCCATGGCGGTGCCGGCGAACGGCGCCAGGAACTGCATCGGCGCGGCGTCCGAGGCGGTGGCGGCGACGACGATGGAGTATTCCAGCGCGCCCTGCTCTTCCAGCACCTTCACGAACTGCGCGACGGTGGAGCGCTTCTGGCCGACCGCGACATAGACGCAGTACAGCTTCTGGCTCTCGGGGGCGTCGCCGGCGTTCAGCGGCTTCTGGTTCAGGATGGTGTCGAGCGCGACGGCGGTCTTGCCGGTCTGGCGGTCGCCGATGATCAGCTCACGCTGGCCGCGGCCGACCGGGATCAGGGCGTCGATCGCCTTGAGGCCGGTCTGCATCGGCTCGTGCACCGACTTGCGGGGAATGATGCCGGGGGCCTTCACGTCGACGCGCGAGCGCTTCTCGAAGAAGATCGGGCCCTTGCCGTCGATCGGGTTGCCGAGCGCGTCGACCACGCGGCCGAGCAGGCCGCGGCCGACCGGCACGTCGACGATGGCGCCGGTGCGCTTGACGGTCTGGCCTTCCTTGATCTCGCGGTCGGAACCGAAGATCACGACGCCGACATTGTCGATTTCGAGGTTCAGCGCCATGCCGCGCGTGCCGTTCTCGAACTCGACCATCTCGCCGGCCTGGACATTGTCGAGGCCGTAGACGCGGGCGATGCCGTCACCGACGGAGAGAACCTGACCCACCTCGGAAACTTCGGCTTCCTGGCCGAAATTCTTGATCTGTTCCTTGAGGATCGCGGAAATTTCAGCAGCGCGGATATCCATCAGCGAACCTCTTTCATCGCAGTGCGGATCGAGTTGAGCTTGGTCTTGAGCGAGGCATCCACCAGGCGGCTGCCGATCTTGACCGTGAGGCCGCCGAGCAGGGCAGGATCGACCGTGACGGCGAGCTTGACGCTCTTGCCGGTCATCTGGTCGAGGGCCTCCTTCAGCGTGGCGGCATGTGCGTCGGAAAGCGGCTGGGCGACCGTGATGTCGGCGACGATCTCGCCCTTGTCCGCGGCCACCAGCGCATCATAGGCGCGGATGATCGATTCGACCGCGAACAGGCGCCGGTTGGCCGCCACGGTCTTGAAGAAATTGCCGGCGAGGCCGGTAATACCCGCGCGATCGAGGATCGCGGCCATCGCGCGCTCCTGCTCCTCGGAGGAGAAGACCGCGCTGCGGACCAGCCGCTTGAGGTCGTCGCTTTCGGCGACAAGGGCGACGAACCTGTCGAGGTCCGACTTCACCGCGTCGATGGCGCCGGCCTCGCGCGCAAGCTCGAAAAGAGCCGTCGCATAGCGCCCCGCCACACCGGATACGAACGTCTCGGCCACCGTGCCTCTCTCGGGCTTCCCAGGGCACCCACCACCACCGGAATGGCGTGGTCCGAACCCCGGATTTACAAGGATTTGAGACTGACGGCCGGAGACGGACTTGCCCCACCCGCCAATCAAGTCGGCGGTTCCCTAACACGGCTTTCCGCGTGCTGCAACACGAGGACGTGAGGGATTCAGGGGGGCGAATTGACGTAACGCTCCCGCGGCGCGCGTGCAGCCGCGTCGCAACGCCGGAAATGCGCTGCACAGCAATGGTTTCAAGGCTTTGCGCTGACCTGCGGCGCTTTGTTGCACCTGGTATGCCAGAGACCACGCCCCGTGCGTCCTTCGCGCGCACCGGCCACGCGCACCGCCGCGCGCTGCTTTCACTCGCGGGTCGCCCGCAGCGCAGCGGCCGCGGCCACCGGGCCGAGGACAAGGCAGGCGAGCGACAGGCCCAGCAGCACGAGGAACGGCGTGCCGAACGCCACGGTGCCGCCCAAAGCGGTCCCCGTCGCGGCCACGGCGAAGATCAGAACGGGGATGGTCAGCGGCATCACCAGCACCGCCACCAGCAGCCCCCCGCGCCGGAACGCGGCCGCGAACGCTGCGCCCACCAGCCCGAGAAAGGTGATGGCCGGCGTGCCCACCAGCAGCGTCAGCGTCAGCGCGCCGATCGAGGCCGGCGACAGGTTCAGCAGCAGCGAGAGTACCGGCGCTGCGATGATCAGCGGCAGGCCGGTGGCGATCCAGTGCGCCAGCCCCTTGGCGGCCGCGATCAGCTCCAGCGGCAGGTCGGCCATCACCATCACATCGAGCGAGCCGTCCTCGGCATCGGCGGCGAACAGCCGGTCCAGCCCGATCAGCGAGGCGAGCAGCGCGCCGATCCACAGGATCGCCGGGCCGATTCGCGCCAGCAGCGCGAGGTCGGGGCCGATGGCGAACGGCGTGATCACCACGACCGCGAGAAAGAACACCACGCCGAGCCCGGCCCCGCCGCCGGCGCGCAGGGCGAGCGCGAGGTCGCGCCGCAACAGGGCCAGAAACGCGCGTCCCATCAGAACGCCGCCTCCATCACCGCCGCCGGGCGGCGCGGCCGGAACGCGCCGAGGTCGAGTTCCAGCGAGGGGCCGAGGTCGAGCGGGGCATGGGTGGCGGCGACCATCAGGCCGCCTTGTTCCAGGTGCGCGCGCGCGAGGGCGGCGAAGCGGGCCTGCGCCTCCCGGTCGAGCGCCGTGGTCGGCTCGTCGAGCAGCCAGAGCGGGCGTTTCGCCACCAGAAGCCGGGCGAGCGCGAGGCGCCGCTTCTGCCCGGCCGAGAGCACGGCGGCGGGCAGCGCGCCGAGCCCGCCGAGCCCGACCTCCTCCATCGCCTCGTCGACCGGAAGCGCCGGGCGGCCCAGCATGTCGCGCCAGAAGGCGAGGTTCTCCTGCGCGCTCAGCGCGAGCTTGTGGGCGTCGAGATGACCGAGATAATGCGCCTGTCCGCCGACCTGCTCCGGCTCGTCCGCGCCCTCCAGCCGGATCCGCCCGGCCTCCGGCGCCGCGAGCCCGGCGAGGATGCGCAGAAGCGAGGATTTGCCGGTGCCGTTGGGCCCGGTGACCACCAGCGCATGGCCGGCGGGCACCGAGAGGTCCAGACCCTCGAACAGCAGCCGGGCACCACGGCGGCAGGCCAGTCCTTCAGCGACCAGCCGCATGCCCGTCCCCCCGCGCGGCACCGGCGGCGCGGCAGCGCACAATTTTTCGATGCATCGCGCTAGCCCTCTAGGATCGGAGTTTGAAATGGCTCTATATAGAAAACTGAACGACGCGCCGTAGCCCTGCGGCCGGGCCGCGCGAGCTATAGCCCGCGACGGCGCCTGCTGTCCAAGCCGCGTTGTGCGTCGCCCTTCCCTCAACGCGAGGACCAGCCCGCCGTGACGTCGCTCGACAGCTTCAAAAGCCGCAAAACCCTCACCGTCGGTTCCAAGACCTACACCTATTACAGCCTGCCGGACGCCGAAAAGAACGGCCTCGACGGGGTCTCCGCGCTCCCGTTCTCGATGAAGGTGCTGCTGGAAAACCTGCTGCGCTTCGAGGATGGCAGGTCGGTGTCGAAGAAGGACATCGTCTTCATCAAGGACTGGCTGGTGAACCGCGGCAAGGTGGAGAACGAGATCGCCTACCGCCCGGCGCGCGTGCTGATGCAGGACTTCACCGGCGTTCCCGCGGTGGTCGATCTCGCCGCGATGCGCGACGCCATGGTCCATCTCGGCGGCGATCCCAAGCGCATCAACCCGCTGGTGCCGGTCGACCTCGTGATCGACCACTCGGTGATCGTCAACTTCTTCGGCAACAATGACGCCTTCGGCAAGAACGTCGACGAGGAATACAAGCAGAACCAGGAACGCTACCGCTTCCTGAAGTGGGGCCAATCGGCCTTCGACAATTTCCGCGTGGTGCCGCCCGGCACCGGCATCTGCCATCAGGTGAACCTCGAATACCTCGCCCAGACCGTCTGGACCAAGGAAGAGGACGGCGTGACCGTCGCCTATCCCGACACCTGCGTGGGCACCGATTCGCACACCACCATGGTCAACGGCCTCGGCGTTCTGGGCTGGGGCGTGGGCGGCATCGAGGCGGAAGCCGCCATGCTCGGCCAGCCGGTCTCCATGCTCATCCCCGAGGTGATCGGCTTCAAGCTCACCGGCCAGCTTAACGAGGGCATCACCGCCACCGATCTCGTGCTGACCGTCACCCAGATGCTGCGCAAGAAGGGCGTGGTCGGTAAGTTCGTCGAGTTCTTCGGCCCCGGCCTCGATCATCTCTCGCTCGCCGACCGCGCGACCATCGGCAACATGGCGCCGGAATATGGCGCGACCTGCGGCTTCTTCCCGGTCGACGACGAGACCATCGCCTATCTCGACGAGACCGGCCGCACCGACGACCGCATCGCGCTGGTCGAGGCCTATTCCAAGGCCCAGGGCATGTGGCGAGAGGCCGGCACCGCCGATCCGGTGTTCACCGACATCCTCGAACTCGACATCTCGACCGTGCTGCCCTCGCTCGCCGGCCCCAAGCGCCCGCAGGATCGCGTGCTGCTCTCCGGCACCAAGGACGGCTTCCTCGCCGCGCTGGAAGGTGAGTTCAAGAAGCCGGGCGAAGCCGCCAAGCGGGTGCCGGTGGAAGGCACCGACTACACGCTCGGCCATGGCGACGTGACGATTGCCGCCATCACCTCCTGCACCAACACCTCGAACCCGAGCGTGCTGATCGCCGCGGGCCTGCTCGCCCGCAACGCGGTCGCCAAGGGCCTGACCTCCAAGCCGTGGGTGAAGACCTCGCTGGCGCCCGGCTCGCAGGTGGTCGAGGGCTACCTGGCCGCCGCCGACCTGCAGAAGGACCTCGACGCGGTCGGCTTCAATCTGGTCGGCTTCGGCTGCACCACCTGCATCGGCAATTCCGGCCCGCTCCCCGAGCCGATCTCCGAGGCGATCAACAAGAACGACCTCGTGGCCGGCGCCGTGATCTCCGGCAACCGCAACTTCGAAGGCCGCGTGAACCCCGACGTGAAGGCGAACTACCTCGCCTCCCCGCCGCTGGTGGTGGCCTATGCGCTGGCCGGCTCGCTGCAGATCGACCTCACCACCGAGCCGCTCGGCACCGGCTCGGACGGCCAGCCGGTCTATCTCAAGGACATTTGGCCCTCGAACCAGGAAATCGCGAAGTTCATCCGCGAGAACGTCACCAAGAAGATGTTCCAGGAGAAATACGCCGACGTCTTCAAGGGCGATGCCAACTGGCAGAAGATCGCCGTGCCGCTCGGCGAGACCTATGCCTGGGACGACCGCTCGACCTATGTGCAGAACCCGCCCTATTTCGAGGGCATGGAGATGACCCCCGAGCCGGTCACCGACATCCTCGACGCGCGGGTCATGGGCCTGTTCCTGGATTCGATCACCACCGACCACATCTCCCCCGCCGGCTCGATCAAGGAAGCGAGCCCGGCCGGCGTCTATCTGCGCGATCATCAGGTCCGCCCCGCCGACTTCAACCAGTACGGCACGCGGCGCGGCAACCATCAGGTGATGATGCGCGGCACCTTCGCCAACATCCGCATCAAGAACCAGATGCTGGGCGGCAAGGAAGGCGGCCTCACCAAGCACTGGCCGGATGGCACCGAGATGCCGATCTACGACGCCGCCATGCTCTACAAGAGCGAAGGCGTGCCGACGGTCATCTTCGCCGGCAAGGAATATGGCACCGGCTCCTCGCGCGACTGGGCGGCCAAGGGTACCAAGCTGCTCGGCATCCGCGCCGTCATCGCCCAGAGCTTTGAGCGCATCCACCGCTCGAACCTGGTCGGCATGGGCATCGTGCCGCTGGTGTTCCAGAACGACGAGAGCTGGCAGTCGCTCGGCGTGAAGGGTGACGAGATCGTCACCATCAAGGGCATCGAGGGCGACCTCAAGCCGCGCCAGACCCTGATCGCCAAGATCGCGTTTGCCGACGGCACGGTGAAGGACGTGCCGCTCACCTGCCGCATCGATACGCTGGACGAGCTGGACTACTTCCGCAACGGCGGCATCCTCCAGTACGTGCTGCGCAACCTCGCGGCCTGACCGGACCCGCCGGGCCGGCGCGGCGGACCGCAGGGTCTCGCGCGCCGGCCCGGCTCACTTCCCGCTTCACCTTTCCGTGCGGCGGCGACACCCGAATGTGACTGGTGCCGCCGTGCCCGTCGTCCTATTGGCTAGAGCGCGCCCCGGCCCCGCCGGAGCGCGCTCTGTCTTTTCATGGGAGCCTCTCCTGCCCGCGCGGCACGGCCTTGCGGGCGGGCGATCCGGCTTCAGTCGCATCCCCCATTGCCGGATGCGCCGAGGGGCGACGTGCACGACATGGCTTTTCTCCTGGCTTTCCTCTCCGCCGGTTTCACCACCCACAACGAGGCCTCGACCGCGCCCTCCGGTGCGCCGCAGGGGCTTGCCGTGTTGCTGGCGGCGTTGGGATGGATGGCGATGGGCGCGTCGGCCGCGCGGGCGGAGGACCCCACGCCCCGTGCCATCACGGCGCCGGCGGCGGTGGTCGAGCTGTTCACCAGCCAGGGGTGCTCCTCCTGCCCACCGGCCGACAAGCTGCTCGGCGAGATCGCCGGCCACGAGAACGTGATCGCCCTCACCCTCGCCGTGGACTACTGGGACTATCTTGGCTGGAAGGACACGTTGGCCAAGCACGGCCATTCGGTGCGCCAGAAGGCCTATGCCAAGCAGCGCGGCGACGGGAAGATGTTCACGCCGCAGGCGATCGTGAACGGCCATGCCATGGCGATCGGCTCCGACGAGGAGGGGCTGGAGCGCTCCATCGCCAGCGTCCCGCACCTCGCCGTGCCGGTGGCGCTGGAAGCCCGCGGCGGCACGCTCGCGGTCTCGGTCGGCGCGGGGGCGGGGTCGGGCGAGGTGTGGCTGTGCCCCGTCGCCAGCCAGATGGAGGTCGACATCGGCCGCGGCGAGAATGAGGGATCCAAGGTCGGCTACCACAATGTGGTGCGCGGCTGGACCAAGCTCGGCGACTGGAAGGGCGGGGAAACCCGGTTCGAGGTGCCGCTGTCGAGCGTCCAGACGGAGGGCGTCGATGCCGTCGCGGTGCTGGTGCAGAACGGCTCCTCGGCCGCGCCGGGCGCCATCGTCGGCGCGGCGCTGACGCCGCTGCGCTGACACACGCCCTGTCCGATCTGGCCGGTTCGGCGCTGCGCCGGGCAAAAAAATAGGGCCGGCGACTGCCGACCCTGAAGGCCAATTGGGGATTGAACCTTAATGCGCTACACCGAGCCGGCCCACAAAACGCCGCGGGGGGCTGGGGGGCTGGGAAACCGATGCGCCTCGCGAACCGACCCGGTGTATGGTTAAGAAGATGGCCCCCGCCATGGGCGCCGCAAGGGCCGAATTTGGGCGGCCGTGTGTTTTTCGTTAACGAGCCCGTGAGCGGAGCCGGCATTGCCGCGGCGGCCTACAAGGCGCTTGAAGCCGAGCGCCGGCGGCGCGATCATGACCGCGCGATGACAATCGCGCGTCACCTTGAGTCCAAGCCCGGAGGAGCCGCGTGGCCGATACCGACCCGATAGGTCTGCCGGTCGGCACCCGCAACGAGCGTGCCGACGTCGTTTCTTTCGACCGTCGCGAACTGGACAGCATCCTCAACCTGTACGGCCGCATGGTCGCGCTGGGCGAATGGCGCGACTACGCCATCGACTTCACGCGCGAGCGCGCCGTGTTCTCGATCTTCCGCCGCGCGGCGGAAGTGCCGATCTACCGCATCGAGAAGGACCCGCGCCTCGCCCGCCGCCAGGGCGCCTACACCGTGGTGTCGCAGACCGGCCTCATCCTCAAGCGCGGGCATGAGCTTGCGCGCGTGCTCGCGGTGCTGGAAAAGCCGCTGCGCGCCGTGAACTGAACGCTCCCGGCGCTTCGCCCACCGACCGCATCCCGAAGGAGTTCCCGATGCGCAGCCTCACCGTCGCCGCCACCCAGATGGCTTGCGACTGGAACATCGACGGCAACGTCGCCCGTGCCGAATCGCTGGTGCGCGAGGCCGCCGCGCAGGGCGCGCGGCTCATCCTGCTGCAGGAGCTGTTCGAGACCCCCTATTTCTGCCAGGACCAGGACTACGAGTTCCTGTCGCTGGCGGCGCCGCTGGAGGACAACCGGCTGCTCGCCCATTTCGCCGCGCTGGCGCGCGAGCTGGAGGTGGTGCTGCCGATCTCGTTCTTCGAGCGTTCCGGCCAGACCGCCTTCAACAGCCTCGCCATGATCGACGCCGACGGCCAGTTGCTCGGCCTCTACCGCAAGAGCCACATCCCAGACGGGCCGGGCTACACCGAGAAATTCTACTTCTCGCCCGGCGATACCGGGTTCCGGGTGTGGGAGACCGCGGTGGGCCGGGTCGGCGTCGGCATCTGCTGGGATCAGTGGTTCCCCGAATCGGCGCGCGCCATGGCGCTGCTGGGCGCCGAGATCCTGCTCTACCCGACCGCCATCGGCTCGGAACCGCATGATTCGACGTTGGATTCTTCCGGCCACTGGCAGCGGGTGATGCAGGGCCACGCCGGCGCCAACCTGATGCCGCTGGTCGCCTCCAACCGCATCGGCACGGAACGGGGGCGCAACGGCACCTCGATCAGCTTCTACGGCTCGTCCTTCATCGCCGACGCCACCGGCGCCAAGGTCGCCGAGGCCGGGCGCGGCGAGCAGACCGTGCTCACCGCGACCTTCGACCTCGATGCCATTGCCCATCAGCGCCACAGCTGGGGCGTGTTCCGCGATCGCCGGCCGGAACTCTACGGCCCGCTGCTTACCCTCGACGGCTATCGCTGACCGTAAAACTGCGCTGAAAGACCCGCTCATCATGGCCGAGACGCTGAACAGCCTGCCCGCCGCCGATGGCTTCCGCATGC
Source organism: Ancylobacter sp. G4_0304 (assembly GCF_047501495.1). Taxonomy (NCBI): domain Bacteria; kingdom Pseudomonadati; phylum Pseudomonadota; class Alphaproteobacteria; order Hyphomicrobiales; family Xanthobacteraceae; genus Ancylobacter; species Ancylobacter sp. G4_0304. The sequence continues at coordinate 66,323 of NZ_JAZDRM010000005.1, forward strand.
CGGCCGAATGGGAGCCGCATGCCGGCTGCTGGATGATCTGGCCCGAACGCGCCGACAACTGGCGCGCGGGCGGTGGGCCCGGTCAGGCCGCCTTCGCCGAGGTCGCCGCCACCATCGCCCGTTTCGAGCCGATGACCATGCTGGTCTCCGCCGGACAATGGGCAAACGCGCGCGCGCTGCTGCCTCCCGCCGTCCGCCTCGTCGAGGCCGGCACCGACGATGCCTGGTGCCGCGACAGCGGGCCGAGCTTCCTCACCGATGCGCACGGCCGGCTGCGCGGCGTGGACTGGGGGTTCAACGCCTGGGGCGGGCTCTACGCCCCGTTCGACCGGGACGAGATGGTGGCCGCCAAGGTGCTGGAGACCGAGCGCGCCCCGCGCTACCGCGCGCCGCTGGTGCTGGAGGGCGGCTCGATCCATGTCGACGGCGAGGGCACGGTGCTCACCACCGAGGAATGCCTCCTGAACCCCAACCGCAATCCCGGCTTGTCGCGCGCCGAGATCGAGCAGCATCTGAAGGATTATCTCGGCGTCTCGACCGTGATCTGGCTCGGCGCCGGCCTCGTCCATGACGAGACCTCCGGCCATATCGACAACATCGCCTGCTTCGTACGTCCCGGCGTGGTGGCGCTGACCTGGTGCGACGACCCGGCCGACCCGCAATACGCCATTTCGCGCGACGCCTATGAGCGGCTGTCCAAAGCGAGGGATGCGCGCGGCCGGAACATCGAGGTGGTGAAGCTGCCACTGCCCGGCCCGCTGTTCCGCCGCGAGGACGAGGCGATCGAGATCGATTCCGGCGGCACGATGAGCCGGCATTTCGGCGAGCGGCTCGGCGGGTCCTACGTCAATTTCTACATCGGCAACGGGCTGGTGCTGATGCCGTTTCTCGATCCCGCCCATGACGAGGAGGCCCGCGCCATCCTCGCCGGCCTGTTCCCGGACCGCACCGTGATCGGCCTGCCGACCCGCGAGATCCTGCTCGGCGGCGGCAATATTCACTGCATCACCCAGCAGCAGCCGGCGGGCGTGCCCGGCTGAATCAGGGCCGCAGGCTACAGCACCTCGCCGCGCAGCAGCTTCGGCACCTGAGCGCCAAACACCTGTCCACCGAGCAGTTGCCCGCCAGGCGCCGCGCCACCGAGGCCGGCGGCGTCGCGGATGAAATGGTTCTTGAGCGTCGGCAGGCGGTCGACCAGCCCGAGCCCGACATCGCGCACCAGCCGCACCACGTCGGAATGCGGGGCGAACAGGCGGTTCAACCCGTCGGTCGCCATGCCCATGGCAAGCGTGTCGAAGCGGCGCCAGCGCTGGTAGCGCTCCAGCACGTCCGGCCCGCCAATGTCGAGGCCGAGCCGCGCGGCGTCGGTCACCACCTCGGCCAGCGCCGCCACGTCGCGCAGACCCATATTGATGCCCTGCCCGGCAATGGGGTGGATGGTGTGTGCGGCATCGCCCACCAGTGCGAAGCGCTCGTCGATGAAGCGCCGCGCCATCTGGAAGCCGAGCGGAAATGCCCGCGGCTCATCGAGAATCTCGATCGTCCCCAGCTCCAGGCCGAAGCGCTGCTCCAGCTCGTCGAGCAGCAGGGCGCGGGGAAGCGCGAGCAGCTTCGCCGCCTTCGCCGTGCTTTCCGTCCACACGATGGAGCAGCGATTGCCGGTCAGCGGCAGCATGGCGAACGGGCCGGCCGGCAGGAAATGCTCGATGGCGCGCCCCTCATGGTCGCGCTCATGGCCAACGGTGAGCACGATGGCCGACTGGCCATAGGGCCAGCCCACCGTGGCGATGCCGGCGAGCGAGCGCAGGCGCGAGCGCCCCCCGTCACAGGCGGCGAGCAGGGGAGCGGCGAGTTTCGCTCCGTCGGAAAGGCTCAGCGCCATGCTGCCCGCCCCGGCCTCGAAACTGGCCACCCCGGACGGCAGCAGCGCGATGTCGTGCGCACGGGCCGCCGCCAGCATCGCGTCCTGCAGCAGCGCGTTCGGCACCATGTGGGCGAAGGGCTCACCCGGCTCGACCTCGCCCTCGAACGACAGGAACACCGGGCGCGCGGCGTCGCCCAGCTTGGAATCGGTAATGTCCATGGCGAGGATCGGCTGCGCCTCGTGCGCCACCGCCTCCCAGACACCGACGGTCTCCAGCAGCCGGCGCGCGCCGGCGGCGAAGGCCGAGGCGCGCATGTCGTCGCTGCGTGGATCAGGCAAGGCGAAATGCGGATCAGCGACGGCGATGCGGGCTTCCTCGCCCATGCCGTGGCGTAGCGCGAGCGCCAAAGCGAGGCCTGCCAGCCCACCGCCGGCAATCACCGCATCGAAGCGCGCGACACGTGTGTCCGTCCTGCCGGAGCCGGTCGTCTGCTGTTCCATCGCCGGACGCCCTCCGTCTCGCGCCGCGCCGCAACTTGTGCGCACTGCAACATATGCCTTAGCTGGATGCGAGGGACAATGCGCGGGGTTACGGATAGGTTCGCGCCCCGGCGTAGCGCCGGGTGCGTCGCCCTGTTTTTCTGCCCAGCCTGTCCGCCAGTACCGGGAGCCGCCATGTCGACCGTCGCCGAACTCGTCCAGCTTCTCGATCTCGAAACGCTGGAGGTCAATCTGTTCCGCGGCCTCAACCCGCCGGAATCCTGGCCGTTCCGCACCCGCGTGTTCGGCGGCCAGGTGCTGGGGCAGGCGCTGGTGGCGGCGCAGCGCACGGTGGAGGGCACGCTCGCCCATTCGCTGCACGCCTATTTCCTGCTGGCCGGCGACCCCAGGATCCCGATCCTCTACGATGTCGAGCGGGTGCGCGATGGGCGCAGCTTCGCCACGCGGCGCGTGGTGGCGATCCAGCACGGCCGGCCGATCTTCATCATGTCGGTGTCGTTCCACCGCGAGGAAGCCGGGCTGGAGCATCAGCTCGACCTGCCGGAAGGCGTGCCGCCGCCCGAGGAGGTGCCCTCCATCGAGGAACTGCCTGAGGAGGCGCTGGCCACCCTGCCCAAGCGCGCGCGCGACTATTGGACGCGGCCCCGCCCGATCGAGCTGCGCCCGGTCGGGCTCGGTCTCCGGCGCGAGGCGCCGCGCCGCGAGGTGTGGTTCCGCGCCCATGGCGCGCTGCCGGACGGCGCGACGCTGCACCGCGCGGTGCTGGCCTATGCCTCCGACATGACACTGCTCGAAGCCACCGCCGTGGTCCACGGCACCAGCGTGCTCGGCGAGGGCATCCAGGCCGCCAGTCTCGACCATGCACTGTGGTTCCACCGTCCGTTCCGGGCCGACGACTGGCTGCTCTACGCGCAGGACAGCCCGAGCGCGAGCGGGGCGCGCGGGCTCGCACGTGGGCTGATCTACGACCGGCAGGGCCGGCTGGTCGCGTCGGTGGCGCAGGAAGGGCTGATCCGGCCCGTTGCCGTACCGGAATAGGGTGTCCGCCTGATTCTTGAGCAGTTGATGCCTTTTTATTACCCCTCGCTGTCGCGCCAGATTCACACAGATCAAGAATTGTGCAGCTCCGCACGCCCGGCGTCGCCGCATTTGTGACACGGATTCGCCCGCCCCGTGCCGCTTCGCCATGTGCCGGACCGGCGAAAAGCCTTTATCCGCCTCGGTTGGCACGCGAATTGATTCCCAATGCCCGGCTTGTCCGAAGGAGTGGGTAAAACCCGCCTGGTCGAGTCCGACATGAAACGCCCGGCATCCGCACCAGTCGCGGAGCGGGGCCAAGCGGGGACAGGAACCATGAAGATCGTCATGGCTATCATCAAGCCTTTCAAGCTTGAGGAAGTCCGGGATGCGCTCACCGGCATCGGTGTGCACGGACTGACCGTTACGGAGGTCAAGGGATACGGCCGTCAGAAGGGCCACACCGAGATCTACCGCGGCGCTGAATACGCGGTGAGCTTCCTCCCGAAGCTCAAGATCGAGGTGGCCGTCTCCTCCGATCAGGTGGCGAAGGTGATCGACGCCATTACGACCTCGGCCAAGACCGGCCAGATCGGCGACGGCAAGATCTTCGTCTACGCGATCGACCAGGCCGTGCGTATCCGCACCGGCGAAACCGACGCGGATGCCCTCTGAGCGAACGCCACAGACCAGCCATTTTCCGAATGCGACGGAGCATTGAACCCATGACGATCAAGAATTGGATGCGCACGGGACTTCCCGTGCTGGCGACGACGGCGCTGGTAGCAGCCGCCGCTTTCGCCCAGGACGCGCCGCAGACCGGCGCCGAGGCCACCGCGGAGGCCGCCGCCGTCGTCGCCACCGTCAACAAGGGCGACGTCACCTGGATGATGGTCTCGACCATCCTCGTGCTGTTCATGACCGTTCCCGGCCTCGCGCTGTTCTACGGCGGCTTGGTCCGCGCCAAGAACATGCTGTCGGTCCTGATGCAGGTCACGGTCATCGCCGCGGTGATGATGCTGATCTGGGTGTTCTACGGCTACTCGCTCGCCTTCACCGAAGGCAACGCCTTCATCGGCGGCTTCTCCAAGGCGTTCCTTGCCGGCGTGACCACCGACAGCCTGTCGGACACCTTCTCGGCTGACGCGAAGATCCCCGAATACATCTTCATGGCGTTCCAGATGACCTTCTCGGCCATCACCCCGGCCCTGATCATCGGCGCCTTCGCCGAGCGCATGAAGTTCTCGGCGATCGTGCTGTTCTGCGTCCTCTGGGTGACCTTCGTCTACTACCCGATCGCCCACATGGTGTGGTTCTCGGAAGGCTACCTGTTCGAGCTCGGCGCGCTCGACTTCGCCGGCGGCACCGTGGTGCACATCAATGCCGGTATTGCGGGCCTCGTCGGCTGCATCCTGGTCGGCAAGCGCACCGGCTTCGGCAAGGAACTGATGCCTCCCCACTCGCTGCCCTTCGCCATGGTCGGCGCCAGCGTCCTGTGGGTCGGCTGGTTCGGCTTTAACGCCGGTTCGAACCTCGAAGCCAATGCCGGCACGACGCTCGCCGTCGTGAACACCCTCGTCGCCACCGCCGGCGCCATTGTCGGCTGGTCGCTGATCGAATGGCTGGCCAAGGGCAAGCCCTCGATGCTCGGCGCGATTTCCGGCATGGTCGCCGGCCTCGTCGCGATCACCCCGGCCGCCGGCCTCTGCGGCCCGATCGGCGCGATCGTGCTCGGCTTCGTGGCCTCCATCGTCTGCTTCTTCTTCGTCACCACCGTGAAGAACTCGCTTGGCTATGACGACAGCCTCGATGTGTTCGGCGTCCATGGCGTCGGCGGCATCATCGGCGCCATCGGCACTGGCATCGTGGTCGCCCCGGCCCTCGGCGGCCCCGGCATCGACGGCTACGAGATGGGTTCGCAGGTGTGGATCCAGATCCAGGCGGTCGCCATCACCATCGTGTGGTGCGGCGTGGTCTCGGCGATCCTCTACAAGATCGTCGACATCATCATCGGCCTGCGTCCGTCGGTGGAGAAGGAGCGCGAAGGCCTCGATATCACCGAGCACGGCGAGCGCGCCTACCACAGCTGATCCCTGCGCGGCGGCGCGGCACTCCTGCGCCGCCGTCCCGTTCCGGCGACCCGCGTCTTCGATCCTCCGGGACGCACCCTCCCGCCGACTGCAAACCCCGGCTTCACCGCCGGGGTTTTCTTTTGCCCGGCAGCGTCCCGTGGGTGGCCTCGCGCCCTGCGCCGCCGTTCATGCCTTGCGCGCGTGCCTCGTATCCTGCCTCGTGTCCGTGCCTCGTATCCTTGCCTCGTGTCCGTGCCTCAAGGCCCTTCGTCGCCGTCCATGCGTTGCGGCCATGGCTGGCGCCCGCGCCTCGAACTCGCTGCGTCTCACTCCCGCGGCACGCACCTCTTGTTCCCGCGCGGATGGCGCCATGGTTAAGAGCGCCTTTACCGCATGCCCGCTATTCTCGCCCATCCGCCGCTCCGCGCGGCCTGCCGCGAGACCTGCTTCGTGCCCGAAACGCCCACTCAGAGCGCCGCCGCCAACGGTTCCCCCGCCTCGCTCGCCGATGCGGGGCCGGCCGCGCGCTCGCCCTTCATCCGGCTGACCGAGCTGCTGGCCGACCTGACGCCGGGCAAGCCGCCGCTGAGCCTTGCGGTCGGCGAGCCGCGTCACGCCATGCCGGGTTTCGTCGGGCCCGTGCTTGCCGCCCATCTCGACGGTTTCGGCCGCTACCCCGCCGGGCGCGGCCTGCCCGAGTTCCGCGCCGCCGTCGCCGCCTGGCTCGGCCGGCGCTACGCCCTGCCGCGCGCCGTCGATCCCGAGCGCGAGGTGCTGGTGCTCAACGGTTCGCGCGAGGGCCTGTTCTTCTCCGCGCTGCTGGCGCGACGGCTTCTCTCCCCGGCCAAGCAGGCCGCCCTCGCCGGGCGCCAGCCGGCGATCCTGCTGCCCAACCCGTTCTACGCCGCCTATGGCGCGGGCGCAGAGGCCGCCGGCTGCGAGAGCGTGCCACTGCCATTGCCGGCGAGCGGGGGCTGGCTGCCGGACCTCGACGCGCTGACCCCGGCGCTGATGGACCGCACCATCGCGATCTATTTCGCCTCGCCGGCCAATCCGCAGGGCACCATCGCCCCGCGCGCCTATCTGGAGCGGCTGGTGGCGCTCGCCCGCGCCCATGAGGTGCTGATCCTGTCCGACGAATGCTATTCCGAGATCTGGCTCGGCGACGCGCCGCCGACCGGCATCCTCGAAGTGGCCGGGCCGGATTATGGCGGCGTCGTCGCCTTCAACTCGCTGTCGAAGCGCTCCAGCCTGCCGGGGCTGCGGTGCGGCTTCTGCGCCGGAGACGCCGCTTTCATCGAGGCCTTCGCCGATTTCCGCAATGTCGCGGCCCCGCAAGTGCCCGAGCCGCTGCAGCATGTCGGCATCGCCGCGCTGGAGGACGAGGCGCATGTGATCGAAAGCCGCGCACTCTACCGCGCCAAGTTCGACGCCGCCGACCGCATCCTCGCGGGGCGGTTCGGCTATGAGCGGCCCGATGGCGGCTTCTTCGCCTGGCTGGATGTCGGCAACCTCGCCACCGCCGGGCTCGGCGGCGGAGAGGTGGCGGCACGCCGGCTCTGGGAGCGTGAGGGGCTGCGCACCGTGCCGGGGGGCTATCTGTGCCGAACCGACGAGAACGGCGTCAATCCGGGACGGGACTATCTGCGCATCGCGCTGGTGCAGGACCTCGCCGCGACCGAGGCGGCGCTGCCCCGCCTGGTGGCGGGGCTTTCCTGAGCGGGTGCAAACGGGGCGGGCGAGACCATGGGTGGGTGGTACCAGGCAATGGGGCGGACGGCACAGGCGGATGAGGACACGCTCCGCGACGTCGCGCGGGATCAATTCCCGCGTGACGATCTCGCGCGCCAGCCGCCGCGACCGGCGGCCCGCGCGGCCTCGATGAGAACCGGCTCGATGGTGAAGAGCTCCGCGCCCAAGGGCGCTTCCGCCCGCGCCGGCCAGTCGGGCGCCAAGGGCAAGGCCGGCAATCGTGGCTCTGTGCAGGCCGGCACCCCGGTTCGGCGCAAGCGACACAGCCGCGGCGGCTTCCTGCCCGAGGAAGTGAAGGGCGCGCTCGGTCGCCGGGCGCAGGAAATGATCGGCCTCGCGCTACTCGGCGTCACCGCGCTGCTGCTGGTGGCGCTGGCGAGCTGGTCGGCGGAAGACCCCAGCCTGTCGCGCTCCAGCGCCGCCCAGCCGGCCAACCTGCTCGGCCTGCCAGGCGCGGCGATCGCCGACCTGCTGATGCAGCTGCTCGGTGTCGCCTCGCTGGTGGTGGTGCTGGCGCTCGGCACCTGGGGCTGGCTGATCCTCACCCATCGCCGCCCGAACCGTAAACGCGCGCGCTATCTGGCGCTGGCGGGCGGCACCGTGTTCGCCGCCGGCCTTGCCGCCTGCCTGCCGCGCATCGGCACCTGGCCGCTGCCGAGCGGGCTCGGCGGCGTGCTCGGCGAGGGCGTGCTGGCGGTGCCGGACGCGCTGCGCTCCAGCTGGCTCGGCAGCTTCGACTTCGCGGTGATCGGCGCGCTGTGCCTGCTCGGCGCGGTGTTCACCCTGCCGATCGCCTTCGGCATGGGCCTGAAGGACCCGGACGCGGCGGAAGACGAATCCGACGAGAGCTTCTACGAGGATGACGAGCCCGGCGGCTTCAGCCTGCTCTCGCTCGGCGCGCTCACCCATGGCCTGCTCTCGCTGAAGGCGCGGCTGCTGCCAGGACGCGGCATGTCGCGCACCCGGCTGCGCTACCGCGACGAGCCGCGACCCGGCCTGCTGGCCCGGCTGCGCGGCGCGTTCGCGGGCGAGGAGGACGACTCGCTCGCGGTGCGTCCCGGCGCGCGGATGGAACCGAACTTCAATCCCGACGGGCTGCGCGACGAGGCGCCGATGGATTTCGTCGAGGCCGACGAGCCGGACGATTTCAACGAGCCGCTTCCTGCTCCCGAGCCGGCGCGCGCGCCCTCCCGCGGAAGCCGCCGTACCTCGCTACGCTCGATCCGCGGCGGCCGGGCCGATGCCGAGGCGATGCGTCAGCGCTACATGCTGCCCGGCCTCGACCTGCTCTCCCCGCCCCCGCCGCGCGGCGGGCCGTCGATCCCCAAGGACGAGTTGGCGCAGAATTCCCGCGACCTCGAAGGCGTGCTCGATGATTTCGGCGTACGCGGCGCCATCGTGAACGCGCGCCCCGGCCCGGTGGTGACGCTCTACGAGCTGGAGCCGGCGCCCGGCATCAAGTCGAGCCGCGTCATCGGCTTGTCCGACGACATCGCCCGTTCGATGAGCGCGATCTCGGCCCGCGTCGCGGTCATCCCCGGCAAGAATGCCATCGGCATCGAGCTGCCCAACCCCCGGCGCGACAAGGTGCTGCTGCGGGAGATTCTCGCCGCCAAGGATTTCGGCGAGGCCGCCCACAAGCTCGCCATCGCGCTCGGCAAAACCATCGGCGGCGAGCCGGTGATCGTCGATCTGGCCCGCATGCCGCATCTGCTGGTCGCCGGCACGACCGGCTCGGGCAAGTCGGTCGCCATCAACACCATGATCCTGTCGCTGCTCTACCGCCACAAGCCGGAACAGTGCCGCCTGATCATGATCGACCCGAAGATGCTGGAGCTGTCGGTCTATGACGGCATTCCCCATCTGCTGACGCCCGTCGTCACCGATCCCAAGAAGGCGGTCGTCGCGCTGAAATGGGCAGTGCGGGAGATGGAGGAGCGCTACAAGAAGATGTCGAAGGTCGGCGTGCGCAACATCGACGGCTTCAACGCCCGCATCGCGGAAGCGAGCGCCAAGGGCGAGACCATCGTGCGCACCGTGCAGACCGGCTTCGACCGCGAGACCGGCGAGGCGATCTATGAGCGCGAGGAAATGGACCTCTCGCCGATCCCCTATATCGTGGTCGTGGTCGACGAAATGGCCGACCTGATGATGGTCGCCGGCAAGGACATCGAAGGCGCGATCCAGCGCCTCGCCCAGATGGCCCGCGCCGCCGGCATCCACCTCATCATGGCGACGCAGCGCCCGAGCGTCGACGTCATCACCGGCACCATCAAGGCCAATTTCCCGACCCGCATCTCCTTCCAGGTCACCTCCAAGATCGACAGCCGCACCATTCTCGGCGAGATGGGCGCGGAGCAGCTGCTGGGCCAGGGCGACATGCTGTACATGGCCGGTGGCGGCCGCATCTCCCGCGTCCACGGCCCGTTCGTCTCCGACCAGGAGGTCGAGCGCGTGGTCGAGCATCTGAAAGCCCAGGGCGCGCCGGATTATCTCGACGAGGTGACCACGGATCTCGACGCCGAGGGCGGCGAGGACGGGGCGGTATTCGACAAGGGCGGCTTCGGTGAGGAAGGCGGCGATCTCTACAGCCAGGCTGTCGCCGTGGTGATGCGCGACCGCAAGTGCTCCACCTCCTATATCCAGCGCCGCTTGCAGATCGGCTATAACCGCGCGGCCTCGCTGGTGGAGCGCATGGAGCGCGAAGGGCTGGTTGGCCCGGCCAACCATGCCGGCAAGCGCGAAATCCTGATGGAACCGCAGGAGACGGATGGTTATTGATCGCAGCGCTCCCGACCCCCGCGGATGACGTTGGGGACACAGGATCGCCACAGCCGCGCTTTATGCGGTTTCATTCGTGCCGACGCCCGTTCAGGCAGCGCCAACCTCGCGCGACATCCGCGCCTTCGGGAGTGCCCATGCGTCCTTTCCTGCCGCTCTGCGCCGTTCTCCTTCTCGCCCCCGCTGCAGCGCTCGCCCAGCAGGCGCCGGTGAGCGCCGCGCCGCTGCCGCCCAAGCCGCCGATGCAGAAGGAGACCGCCCCGGCGGTCGCCGCCGCGCCCGCTGCCGCCCCGCTTCAGGTCGCCGCCGCTTCGGGAGCGCAGGGCTCCGCCGAGACGGTTCAGCGCATCAACGACTATTTCAACAGCTTCAAGACCATGGTCGGCGATTTCGTGCAGGTCGATCCCGACGGCACCCGCCGCCAGGGCGAGTTCGCGATCCTGAAGCCCGGCCGCGTGCTGTTCCGCTATGCAGCGCCCAGCCGCATCGAGCTGGTGGCCGATGGCCGCTCGGTGGCCGTGGTCGACAAGAAGCTGAAGACGCAGGACATCTCCCCGCTCTCGGCCACGCCGCTGCGCTTCCTGCTGTCGGAGAACTTCAATCTCGCCCGCAACGCCAACGTCACCGGCGTCTATAAGGACGACGTGTTCGCCACCGTGGTGCTGGAGGAGAAGCAGCCCATGGTCGGCACCTTCAAGCTGATGATCATGTTCGACGCCAAGACCATGCAGCTCAAGCAGTGGACCGTGACCGACCCGCAGGGCTACGACACCACGGTCGCGGTCTCGAACCTCGACACCAGCTACAAGCCCGATCCCGCGCTGTTCGTGATCAACCGCAACTGAGCCTGGGCAGGTGGCCTCGATGGGCGGTGCGATGTAGGGTGCGCGCGAATCCGCCGTTGCGCCGTCTCAAGGTCCCGCCCCCAAGGCCCCGCCCAAGGTCCCACCATTGCAGCTCTCCATCGCCACCTGGAACATCAATTCGGTGCGCCTGCGCATCGAGCTCGTCGGCAAGCTCGCGGCCGAGCACCAGCCGGACGTCATCTGCCTCCAGGAGACCAAGACGCCCGACGACCGCTTCCCGCTGAAGGACGCGGCGAGGTTCGGCTATCCCCACGCCGCGATCCACGGTCAGAAGGGCTATCACGGCGTCGCCATCCTCTCGAAGCGGCCCTTCGAGAGCGTGAGCCGGCAGGGCTTCTGCAACATGGGCGATGCCCGCCACATCTCGGTGGTGCTCGGCCGCGAGGCCGGGCTGTCAATGCCGCTCACCGTGCACAATTTCTACATTCCCGCCGGCGGCGACATTCCCGACCCGGCAGTGAACGAGAAATTCCGCCACAAGCTGGACTTCCTCGACGAGGCCACCGCCTGGGAGCTGCTGCACCCGCAGGACCCGGCCGCGCGCTCGGTGCTGGTCGGCGACCTCAACATCGCGCCGCTGGAGGCCGATGTGTGGAGCCACAAGCAGCTTCTCGACGTGGTCAGCCACACGCCGGTCGAGGTGGAGCGGCTGGCGAAGCTCCAGGCGGCCGGCAAGTGGGTGGATGTGATGCGCGGCTTCGTGCCGCCGGATGAGAAGCTCTATACGTGGTGGAGCTACCGCGCCGCGGACTGGGCGGCCTCCAACAAGGGGCGCCGGCTGGATCATGTCTGGGCGACGCCGGCCTTTGCGGCGCAGGCCCGCGCCATGACCGTGCTGCGCGAAGCGCGAGGCTGGGAGCGCCCTTCCGATCACGTCCCGGTGGTGGTCCGTTTCGAGGCGTGAAACGTCCGGCCCCACCTAAAAGTACGCGCCTCGCCTTCCGCCAGCCCCGTTTTATGCTACGGGTAATTCACGTATCTTCGGCCGTCCCAGTTGAGGAAGCCCGTCTTGTCCCGCCGTCCCGCTCGAAGCCTCCCCCGCCTCTTCGCCGTCTCGCTGCTCGTCGGCAGCGCGCTTACGCTTGGCGGCTGCGGCGTGAAAGGCGCACTGGAGCCGCCGCCGGATTCGCCGATGGGACAGCCCGGACCGGACGGCAAGATGCCGAAGGATACCGGCCCGGTGAAACCGGACCGCCCCTTCATCCTCGACGGCCTGCTCTGATCCTCGCGTGAACCGCGCCCCGGCGGGCGCAACGGCGAATTGCCATGCACCATTTCGACTATGCCGACGGCGTCCTCCATGCCGAGGATGTCAGCCTCGCCGATATCGCCCGTGAGGTCGGCACTCCGTTCTACGCCTACTCCACCGCGACGCTGGAGCGGCACTACCGCGTGTTCACGGACGCCTTCGCCGACGTGAACGCGACGCTGTGCTACGCGCTGAAGGCCAATTCCAACCAGGCGGTGATCCGTACCTTCGCCAAAATGGGCGCGGGCGCCGACATCGTGTCGGGCGGCGAGCTCAAGCGCGCGCTGGCGGCGGGCGTGGAGCCCCACAAAATCGTGTTCTCCGGCGTCGGCAAGACCCGCGAGGAAATAGCGGCCGCACTCGATGCCGGCATCATGTGCTTCAATGTCGAGAGCGAGCCGGAGCTGCTCACGCTGTCCGAGGTCGCGGTCAGCCACGGCGTCGCTGCCCCGGTCTCGATCCGCATCAACCCGGACGTCGACGCCAAGACCCACGCCAAGATCTCGACCGGCAAGTCCGAGAACAAGTTCGGCATCCCGATCTCGCGCGCCCGCGAGGTGTACCGCCACGCGAGCGCCCTGCCGGGCATCCGCGTCACCGGCGTCGACATGCATATCGGCAGCCAGATCACCGATCTTTCGCCCTTTGACAACGCCACGGCGCTGCTCGCGGAGCTGGCGCGCGACCTGATGGCGGACGGCCACAAGCTGACCCATCTCGACCTCGGCGGCGGGCTGGGCGTGCCTTATGTCGCCGGCGATCCCGAGCCGCCGCTGCCCACCGCCTATGCCGCGCTGATCAAGCGCCACACCCATAATCTCGGCCTCGGCCTCGTCTTCGAGGTCGGGCGCCTGCTGGTGGCCAATGCCGGCGTGATGGTCACCCGCGTGATCTATGTGAAGGAAGGCGAGGGACGGAACTTCGTCATCGTCGACGCGGCGATGAACGACCTGATCCGCCCGACGCTCTACGACGCCCATCACGAGGTGCAGCCGGTGCGCCAGGCGCCCGCCGGCGCCACCCGGATCAAGGCCGATATCGTTGGCCCGGTCTGCGAGACCGGCGATTATCTGGCGCTCGGCCGCGACCTGCCGCTGCCCAAGCCCGGCGACCTGATCGCGGTGATGACCGCCGGCGCCTATGGCGCGGTGCAGGCCTCGACCTACAACACCCGCGCGCTGATCCCGGAAGTGCTGGTGCGCGGCGACGCCTTCGCCGTGGTGCGCCCGCGCGTCGATACCGACGCCATCATCGCGCTCGACCGCGTGCCGAACTGGCTCGACTGAGGCGAGTCACCGCCCCCGACTGCCCGGCGCTGTTTCGCCGGGCTATTTCGCGCCGAGCTGCCTGTCCGTGCTGACCGCGGTCCACGGGCTGATGCCGAGATAGGCGGCGACGTATTTCACATATTCGATGAACAGCACCCGCCCGGTGCCGAAGCCGCTCCACCACGGCTCGCGGCGCATGCGCTCGGTCACCACCGGATAAGGCACCAGCTCGACCTCCGGCATGGCGCGCTGCAATTCCACCAGCGCGCGCGGCATATGCCAGGCCGAGGTCACCACGATCACCGAGCGGAAGCCGCTGCGATGCACCCATTCGGCGGTCTCGATGCCGTTGCCACGGGTGTTGAGCGCGGAATGGCCGAGATCGACGCAGCAGTCCAGCACCTCGCGCGCGGCCGGCACGGTGCGCCCGATCTCCGCCAGCGTGGTGTCGGGATGCACGCCGGTGATCAGCAGGCGCCGGGCGCGCTCGCCGATCAGCAGATTGGTGGCGTCCACCACGCGGTCGGCGCCGCCGGTCAGCGCGACGATGCCGTCGGCCTTCGGCGGCAGCTCGGGCCGATAGTTGCGGATCTGGAGGATGAACAGCACGAAGCCGAGGGCCGCCAGCACCGCCGCCGCCAGCACCAGGCTGATGCCGATCGCCAGCAGGCGTGCCGGGCGGCGCCGCGCGACGGACGAAGAGGTGGACAGGGGCTCGGGCACGGCAGGCAACCTAGCTGATGCGACGCAGAGTGCGATAGACCGTGACACGGGAGGTGACCGCCGTCACCAGCGAGACCAGCACCGACACGCCGAGAATGCCGCCATAGCCGCGCAGGTCCAGCGACATCGCCCCGATCAGCGTGTCGGCCGGCGTGCCGCGCCCCAGCCAGCGCGGCGCGGTGGAGGCGAGGAAGAACACCGCCATCGCCCCCGCCCCGCCGATCGCCCCGCCCAGCAGGCCGACATTGAGGAAATGGCGCTGGAACTCGGCGGCGATGAAGCTGTCGCGGGCGCCGACGAAGTGCAGCACCTCGACGATGGAGCGGCCGGCATCCACCGCCGCGCGGGTGGCGAAGACCACGCACAGCACGGTCGCTGCCGCTACCAGCGCCAGCACGGCGAGCCCGCCCGCCACCACGAGGCGTGCGGTTGAGGACAGGCGCTGCGTCCACTGCCGGTGATCGTCGAAGCTTGCGGAGGGCACCTGCGAGGCCAGCGCGGCGCGCAGCGCCTCGATGGTCTGCGGCCCGGCATCGGGCGCCAGTTCGACGATGACGAGGCGGGGCACCGGCAGGTTGGACAGATCGAGCCCGGTGCCGAGCCAGGGTTCCAGCAGCGCGGCGGTCTCGCGCTGGCCCATCACCCGCGAGCCCGCGACACCCGGTGTCGCCTGTGCGACGCCGCGCGCCTTCTCCAGCGCGGCCTCGACATCGAGGCCGTCGCCCGGCTTGATCTGGATCGTGGTCTCGCGCGCGATGTCGGAGGTCCATTCCGAGGCGACGTTGCGCACCGCCGCCACCCCGCCAATGGTGAGGCCGGCGAGGAAGGTCATGATCGCGACCACCGCCACCAGCGCCGCGCCCGCCACCGTGCCGCTCGGCACGATCGAGCCCCCGCGCGGCGCCCGCCGCCGGTCCTCGGCCTCGTGAGCCTCCTCGTGCGGCGCGCCGTCCTGCGCCGCGGCATCCTCTTGATGTCCCTCATGGTGATGCGCCGCCCGGCCGCGCAGACGCGAGAGGGCGGAACTGGCGCCAGAGCGGCCCGCGCGCTTCTCAGTCATAGACGGTCAGCCTGCCCTGGTTGATGACGAGGCGGCGGGCATCGAACTGGTCCATCAGCGCGATGTCGTGGGTGGCGATCAGCACCGAGGTGCCGCTCTTGTGCAGTTCCATGAACAGGCGCAGCAGCCGGCGGGCAAGGCCCGGATCGACATTGCCGGTCGGCTCGTCCGCGAGCAGGATTTCCGGCCGGCTGATCAGCGCGCGGGCGATGGCGGCACGCTGCTTCTCGCCGCCCGAGAGCACCGGGGGCAGCACATGCATGCGCTCGCCAAGGCCGACCCAGCCGAGCAGCTCGCGCACTTCGGCGCGATAGCTGGTCTCCTCCTGCCCCTGCACACGCAGCGGCAGGGCGACGTTCTCATAGGTGGTCAGATGGTCGAGCAGGCGGAAATCCTGGAACACGATGCCGATGCGCTGGCGCAGCGCCGCCACTTCATCCGCGCCCAGTGCGGCGGCATCGCGGCCGAAGATGTTGATAAGGCCGCGCGTCGGGCGCAGCGACAGCAGCATCAGCCGCAGCAGCGTGGTCTTGCCGGCGCCGGACGGCCCGGTGAGAAACTGGAACGAGCGCGGGGGAATGCCGAAGGTGACATCCCGCAGCACTTCCGGCCCCATGCCGTAGCGCAAGCCGACATTCTCGAAGCGAACCAAACCTTGTTCCCCTGACGGATCGCGCCCTGTGACCGGCCGCGTGGGCGTGCCGGTCCGGGCCCGATTGATTCTTTCGTCGCCGCCCGGTCTAGCATAGCGCGCGGGTCGCGCGGCAAAAGCTCGGGTGATCGGCGCCGGCAATCTGGACGCCGGACCGCCAGCCGGTCCATCCTGCCTCATCGATAAAAGACGGCGGGCGCCAAGGCGGCGCCCATAGGGGAAGCGATGAATACCAAGAAAGAAGCCGGGCGCACCGAAAGCGAACTGCCCGAAGCCAGCCTGATGTCGCGCCATGTCGAGGTGCTGTACGATCCCGAGACCATCGCCGAGCGCAACCGCGCGCTGGCCGAGGAAATCGTCGCCTCCAAGCCGGAAAAGCTGGTGGTGATCGCGGTGCTGAAGGGCAGCTTCGTGTTCGCGGCGGATCTGATCCGCCAGCTCCACCATGCCGGGCTCGCGCCCGAGGTCGAGTTCATCACCCTCTCCAGCTACCGCAACGCCACCATCTCCTCGGGCCACGTCACGGTGCTGCGCGACGTCGAGACCGAGGTGCGCGGGCGAGACGTGCTGCTGGTCGACGACATTCTGGAATCCGGCCGCACCCTCGCCTTCGCCAAGGACCTGCTCGCCGCGCGCGGCGCGCGCCGGGTCATGGTCTGCGTGCTGCTGGAAAAGCCGAACAAGCGGGCGGTGCAGATCACCGCCGATTTCGTCGGCTTCCAGTGCCCGGATTATTTCGTGGTGGGCTACGGCATGGATGTCGCCCATGCCTACCGGCAGCTTCCCTTCATCGGCTATATTCCGGACGCGGAATGATCACGGCCCGGTGAGGCCGCCGGCGGCGGATCGGCCGGCGCCTCGACAGGCGCGAACCGAAAGGTGCGTCGGCCCGCGCTCTTGGCCAGATAGAGCGCCTGGTCGGCCGCCGCCATCAGCCGGTCGGCGTCGAGCTCATGCTCGCCCGAGCAGGCGATGCCGATGGAGAGGCCGACCGAGATCGGCCGCCCTTCAAAGGCGACCGGATGCGAGACGGCGGCGATCAGCCGTTCCGCCAGCGCCGCCGCCGCCCGGCGGTCGCCGCCGATCTGGAGCAGGGCGAACTCGTCGCCCCCGAGGCGCGCCACCATGTCCTGCCCGCCCACCGAGGCGAGGAGGCGCGTCGCCACGGTGCGCAGCACGGCATCGCCCGCGCCATGCCCCAAGCCGTCATTGATCTGCTTGAAGTGGTCAATGTCCATGTACAGCAGCGCGAAGCCCGGCCCGGCGCTCTCCGCCCGCGCGATTTCCGCCCCCAGCCGCTCGCCGAACAGCTTGCGGTTGGCGAGGCCGGTGAGCGCGTCGTGCCGCGCGATGTGCATCAGCCTCGCTTCGGCCTGCTTGCGGCGGCCGATGCCCCGGACCGAGGCGACATAGCCGTCGGGCAGCCCCGTCGCCGGGTCGCAGGTCAGCCGGATCGACGCTTCCAGCCAGACCCAGGAGCCGTCCTTGTGGCGCTGGCGTTGCTCGCTCACGGCAAGCTCCAGCTTGCCCTCGCGCAGCCGCGCCATCAGGGCGCCGAACTCCACGACATCGTCGGGGTGGGTGATGTCCAGCGCGCGGCGGCCGATCAGCTCGTCCGGCTCATAGCCCAGAAGCGTGCGCACCGCCGGAGAGACGTAAAGCCTTACGCCGTCGAGATTTCCGCGCACGATGGTGTCGGTCGAGCTTTCGGCCAGAAGCCGGTAATGCGCCTCCCGCCTCGCCGCGTCCCGCCCCTCGCGGTACAGCCTCAGGCACTCCCCGGCCAGGGCGGCGAGCTCCTCCAACCGGCGCATCTGCTCAGCCCCGAACGGGCGCGGCACGGTATCGAACAGCGCCACCCTCCCCTCCGGGGCACCCGCGCCGACGCAGATCGGCGCGCTGGCGACGAAGCGCAGATAGGGCGGCCCGTCGACATATCGATAGCCGGCATAACAAGGATCGTGCCGCGCATCCTCGATCATGGCGGGCGGATAGCCGTCATCGGGGTGGGGCTCGGCAGCGATGGCAAATGCCCAGTCGCCGGCGTTCAGGCCCTCGTCCAGGTCGATCCAGCCGCCCTCGCGTTCAAGCGTGACGGCGGCGACCGGCACCTGGAACAGGGCGCGGGCCAGACGGCACAGCCCCGGCAACGGCAGCTCGGCGCCGCGCGCCAGTCTGCCGCCGGGGCCGTCCGCGGGCGCCTCGCCGCCCTTTATCGTGGTCGTCATGTCGTGCGCGCATCCAGCCGGCCTGTCGTCGCCGACTGAAAGGCTATCGGGTTTTTGCGCCGGCTGACATCCCGCCAGTAATACCTCCAGAAAGGCCACCCGAACTGCACGAGCGCTTCAGACCAGACGCGCCTGCGCATAAATGCTCTCGGCCATGTCGGTGACGTCCAGCGTGAAGCGGTAATCGCTCGGCGGATGGGCGCGCTGCTCGCAATCCATGCGCGGGCAGATACGGCAGCCGACGCCGATCGGCACCGCCTGCGCGATGTCGGAAAGGTTCATGCCGTCGGAATAGACCATGGCGGGGGCGTGGGCGATATGGCAGCCCAGCCCGATCGACAGATGCCGGCGCGGCGCGTGGTGGCGATGCCCGCCCTTGGTGATGGAACGCGCGATGCAGAAATAGCGCTGGCCCTCCGGCATCTGGCTGATCTGCACATTGATGCGTTCGGGGCTGAGAAACGCCGAATAGACGTTCCAGCGCGGGCAGGCGCCGGAATGGCGCGAGATGCGGATGCCCGACAACGAGAAACGCTTGGATATGTTGCCGGCTATGTCGGTGCGCACCAGATGCAGCGGAATGCCCGAGGCACCCGGCTTCTGCAGGGTGGTCATGCGGTGGCACACCTGCTCGAAGCTGGTGCGGAAGCGGCGCTCGATCCGTTCGATGTCGTAGCGCGTCTCGCGGCAGGCCTTGAGGAAGGGCTCATAGGGCATGACCAGCGCGGCGGCGAAATAGCTCGCCAGCGCGTTGCGCATCAGCACCGGCGCGTCGGCCGAGAAGCTGCCGGAGGCGATCAGCGCGTCGATCTGCGGCGCCGCCGCCATCAGGCCGAGCTGGTGCGCCACCGCGAACACCGCGGTCTCCGGCGCCTGGGTGTCGGCGGTGATCAATTCGCGCCGCTCGGCGTCGTAGCGGCGGGCGACGCCGGCCGGCAGCGAGGCGGTGCGCCACTGCAGGCCGAACACGTTGAACAGATAGGTGCGCAGCCCGTATTCGAAGGAATCATAGGCATCGGCGGAGGCGTCGATATCGCGCCGCACCCGCTCGGCCGCGTCTTCCAGCGTCGGGAAATAGTTGGCGTTCTCCTGGATGAAGTCCGACACCGCGTCGGTCGCCGGGTGGAACTCGCCGCCCTCGCCGCCGCCGAGATCGACCTCGCCGCGCTGGCGGGCGTCGCGCAGGGCGCGGTACTGGTCGAACAGGCGCACCACGGCGCGCCCGGCGGACGGGTTGGACGCGGCGAGGTCGCGCACGTCCTGGCTGGTGAGCCCGCTCTCGGCGAACAATTCGTCGCCGAACAGCTCCATCAGGTCGCCGACCAGCCGGCTCTCGTCATTCTCCACCAGCTCGCCCGGCTCGATGCCGAAATAGGCCGCCAGCTTCATCAGCAGCGGCACGGTGATGCGCCGGCGATTGTGCTCGATCAGGTTGAGATAGCTCGCGGAAATGCCGAGCGCGCCGGCAAGGTCGGCCTGCGAGACGCGCTTGCCCCGCCTGAGCCTCTGCACACGGCTGCCGATGCGCGGTTCGCTGGCCAGCATGCTCTCCTCCTTTGCTGAATTTACAAAACCAGCGGTGAAACTTTACAAGCCTTATCAGCTTAACACGTTCATTTATCTATCGTTCTTGCTTTTCCATGTCGAGTAGCAAATCTTTACATCACACCCTCAACGGAGGAATTGACATGGAACGGACCCACCAGACCACGCGCACCCCGCACAATGGCGACGAGGAATTCGTGACCATCGTCGGCGGCACGGCCGAGGAGATCAGCCGCACCTTCCGCGAGCAGGGTCTCGCCGCGCAGGACTACACCATCGTCCACCGCATCGGCCGCCATCGCCTCGCCATGCCGGAAGGCAGCGATCTGGCTTCCCTGCTCGCCGGCGGCCAGCTCGTCGCCGCCACCTACACCCGCCGTGGCCGCTAGGCCGCGCTTTCGCCCGACCCGCCTCGATCCGTTCGAGGTGGATCGGCGGGCGCGGGGTTCGCACCCCCACACGGCTCCCGCGCCTCCCCTTTCCACCCCTCCCGATCCTTCAGCAGCAGGGAAGAACCATGCTGGACAAGCCGCACAACCCCACCTCGCCGTTCCCCGCGCCGCACTGGGCGCCGGACCGCTGGAAAGGCATCACGCGCAGCTACGCGCCCGCTGACGTCGAGAAGCTCGCCGGCTCCATCCGCGTGCAGCACACGCTGGCCGAACACGGCGCGCGCAAGCTGTGGGAGCTGCTCCACACCCGCGATTTCCTGCCCACCTTCGGCGCCTATACCGGCAACCAGGCGGTGCAGCAGGTCAAGGGCGGGCTGGAGGCGATCTACCTCTCCGGCTGGCAGGTTGCCGCCGACGGCAATTCGTCGGGCGACATGTACCCGGACCAGAGCCTCTATCCGGTCGACAGCGTTCCCGCCGTGGTCAAGCGCATCAACAAGGCGCTGATGCGCGCCGACCAAATCCAGACGCTGGAGCGGCACGAGGGCAAGTCCGACTCCAAGACCGACTACATCGTCCCGATCATCGCCGACGCCGAGGCCGGCTTCGGCGGCCAGCTCAATGCCTATGAGCTGACGAAAGCCCTGATCGAGGCCGGCGCGGCGGCGGTGCATTTCGAGGACCAGCTGGCCTCGGAGAAGAAGTGCGGCCATCTCGGCGGCAAGGTTCTGGTGCCCACCAGCCAGTTCATCCGCACCCTGAACGCCGCGCGCCTCGCCGCCGACGTCATGGGCGTGCCGACCGTCATCATGGCGCGCACGGACGCGGAGGCCGCGCGGCTCATCACCTCGGATGTCGACGAGTATGACCGCCCCTTCATCACCGGCGAGCGCACCGCGGAAGGCTTCTATCGCCTGAAGGGCGGGTTCGAGGCCGGCATCGCCCGCGCCGTGGCCTATGCTCCTTACGCGGACCTCTTGTGGTGCGAGACCTCGACCCCGAGCCTCGACGACGCCCGGCGCTTCGCGGAAGGCGTGCACAAGGCGCATCCCGGCAAGATGCTGGCCTATAATTGCTCGCCGTCCTTCAACTGGGCGAAGTACATGGACCGCGCGGCGATGAAGCGCTTCCAGGCCGAACTGGGCGCGATGGGCTACAAGTACCAGTTCATCACCCTGGCCGGCTTCCACTCGGTGAGCTTCACCACCTTCGACCTCGCGCGCCGTTACAAGGCCGAGGGCATGGCCGCCTATTCCGAGCTGCAGGAGGCCGAATTCGCCGCCGAGGCGCTGGGCTTCACCGCGACGCGCCACCAGCGCGAGGTCGGGACGTCCTATTTCGACGCCATCGCCACCACGCTCACGGCCGGCAGGAGCGCGACCACCGCGATGCAGGACTCGACCGAGACCGCGCAGTTCTGAATTCAGAATTCGACCAACTGGCCGCCGGTCGGCACAACCGGCGGCCTTCTTTATCAACATGCTGCAAAACAACGAAAAATCTATTTCCCGCTAGCTGGAAAACCTTCTCGGTACGACTAAGTGCGATGTTGCGTCGCACCCTTTCCATGCTGCATAGCAACAGACCAAGAGGGCCCGAAAGGGCCAGATCTGCCTGCGAGGAACCCGAAAAGATGAGCACGATCGACGTCGCCGGTCTCAAGGTCGATTCCACCCTTTACAGCTTTGTCAATGACGAGGCGCTTGCCGGCACAGGGCTGGAAGCTGCCGCGTTCTGGAACGGTTTCGCCGCGCTGGTGAAGGACTTCGCCCCGCGAAACCAGGCCCTGCTCGACAAGCGCGACGCGCTGCAGCTCTCCATCGACGAATGGCACCGCAGCCACCGCCACAAGGCACCGGACCAGGCGGCCTATGAGCGCTTCCTCGCCGATATCGGCTATCTCCAGCCCGAACCCGCCCCGTTCGAGGTGGTCACCGAGCGGGTGGACGACGAGCTGGCGCGCATTCCCGGCCCGCAGCTCGTGGTGCCGATCACCAATGCGCGCTATGCGCTCAACGCCGCCAATGCGCGCTGGGGCAGCCTCTATGACGCGCTGTACGGCACCGACGCCATCCCCGAGGACGACGGCGCCGGCCGCTCCAACGGCTTCAACCCGGTGCGCGCCGCGCGCGTGATCGCCAAGGCCCGTGGCTTCCTCGACGAGGCCGTGCCGCTCGCGGACGCCAGCCACCGCGACGCCAGCGCCTATCTGGTGGAAGACGGCGCGCTCAAGGTCGCGCTGACCGATGGCTCGACCACCACCCTCGCCGATCCCGCGCAGTTCGCCGGCTTTACCGGCGCGCCGGACGCGCCCTCCGCGATCCTGCTGGCGCATAACGGCCTGCATATCGAGCTGGTCATCGATCGCGGCCACCGCATCGGCGCCACCGACGCCGCCGGCATCGCCGACGTCATCGTCGAGGCGGCGCTGACCACCATCGTCGACTTCGAGGACAGCGTCGCCGTGGTCGACGCCGAAGACAAGGTGCTGGTCTATCGCAACTGGCTCGGTCTCATGAGCGGCAATCTGTCCGCCGATTTCGAGAAGGGCGGGCGCACCGTGGAGCGCCGTCTCAACGAGGACCGCGTCTACACCGCGCCGGACGGCTCGACCCTGACCCTGCACGGGCGCAGCCTGCTGCTGGTGCGCAATGTCGGCCAGCACATGATGACCGACGCGGTGCTGGACGAGGCCGGCAATCCTATCCCGGAGACGCTGATCGACGCCGCCGTCACCTCGCTGATCGCGCTGCACGACCTCAAGGGCGACGGCCCGATCCGCAACAGCCGCACTGGCTCGGTCTATATCGTCAAGCCGAAGATGCACGGCCCGGAAGAGGTGGCGCTCGCCATCGAGCTGTTCGGCCGGGTCGAAGAACTGCTCGGCATGGCGCCGAAGACGCTCAAGATCGGCATCATGGACGAGGAGCGCCGCACCAGCGCCAATCTCTCCGCCGCGATCCACGCCGCGCGCGAGCGCGTGGTGTTCATCAATACCGGCTTCCTCGACCGCACCGGCGACGAGATCCACACCTCCATGGAAGCCGGCCCGATGGTCCGCAAGGCCGAGATGAAGGCGCAGGCCTGGATCAAGTCCTATGAGGACAACAATGTCGACGCCGGCCTCGCCGCCCATCTCGACGGCCATGGCCAGATCGGCAAGGGCATGTGGGCGATGCCCGACCGCATGGCCGACATGCTGGAGCAGAAGATCGCCCATCCCCGCGCCGGCGCCAACACCGCCTGGGTGCCCTCGCCGACCGCCGCCACGCTGCACGCCCTGCACTATCACCAGATCAACGTGTTCGAGCGCCAGGCGGAGCTGCGCCACCGCCCCCGCGCCGACCAGCACGATCTGCTGACGATTCCTGTCGATTCCAAGGGCAATTGGGAGCCGACCTCGGTGCAGGAGGAGCTGGACAACAACATCCAGGGCATCCTCGGCTACGTCGTGCGCTGGATCGACCAGGGCGTCGGCTGTTCCAAGGTGCCCGACATTCACGATGTCGGGCTGATGGAAGACCGCGCCACGCTTCGCATCTCCTCGCAGCACGTCGCCAACTGGCTGCTGCACGGCGTCGTCACCGAGGAGCAGGTCGAGGAAACGCTGCGCCGCATGGCCAGGGTGGTGGACGGCCAGAACGCCGGCGACCCGGACTACACGCCGATGGCCCCGGCCTATGACGGCTTCGCCTTCCGCGCCGCCCGCGATCTCGTCTTCGAGGGCCGCCGCCAGCCGAACGGCTACACCGAGTTCATCCTCACGGCGCGCCGCCGCGAGGCCAAGGCCGCCGCGGCGGCCTGACGGGCACGGGAGGTAAGGACTGAAATCGACCGGGATGGACGCCCAGCGTTCGTCCCGGTTTTTTCATGCCCGCCGGCCTGAGCCGGCACCGGATTTCGCGATGGACAGCCCTCGTGCTGCGCGGGATAGTTGTCGCGCCGTGCCGATCATGGCTGCCAGATCACGCCCGCACGATCGGGCGGCCCGGACGGCCGGGGCGCGACGTCCCGGTCCGCAGGCCGGCTGACAGGGCTTCGCGGGCCTCGGCTGCTATCATGTTGTCTCTCCGACCGCTTCTTCTCGCCATGGTTCTCGCCCTCGCGCCGGCGGGCGCGCTGGTGGCGCAGTCGCAGCCGGCACCTGCGCCGGGAGCGGCCACCTCCCCGCTGACGCCGCAGCAATTCGACCAGCTCGTCGATTCGCTCAGCCGCGCGGTCGCCGAACGGTTGAGGCAGGAAGGCGCGGCCACCGCCGTTCCCGCTGCCCCTGCGGCCACCACACCAGAAACACCGCGCCCTCACGCCGGCTCCGCGCCGGCAGCTCCGTCACCCGCCGCGCCGATGATGGAGATGACGGAGGAAGCGCCGTTCACCGAAATGGTGGTCGATGTGCTGGGGCGCAGCGACGACGTGCTCGCCGAGCTTCCCGGCGTCCTCGACGAAACCGCCCGCATTCCCGCGCTGCTGCGCGCCGAGATCAATAATGGCCGCGAGCCCAGCACCTTCGTGCTGATCGTGCTGGGTTGCCTCGTCGGGGTTCTGGCGCTGGAGGTTCTGCTGCGCCTCGCGCTGCGCGGTCCGCGCCGGCATCTGGCCGGGCGCGTGGTCGGCACCTCCTCGCTCTGGGCGCTCACCGGGCTGGTCAGCCTCGACATCGCAATCCTCGCCGTCGTGTGGCTGGCGGTGCATGCGGTGATCGTCGGCCTGTTCGGCGGACCGGAGCCGCAGGCCCGGCTCGGCTTCCTGCTGCTCACCAGCCTGTTCAACTGGCGGCTCTACATGCTGGCGTTCCGCGTCACGCTGCGCCCCGGCCTGCCGCAGGCCCGGCTCGCCGATGTCGACGATGCCGGCGCTGCCCGCCTCTATTACTGGGCCTCGGCCGTGCTTTTCGTGGCGATCGCGCTCAATGATGGGCGGCGGGTGCTGGAGGGCATCCAGTCGCCGCCTCTGGTGGTCGCGGGCGTCATCCTGCTCAACACGGCGATCCTCACCGCCCTGCTGCTCGTGGCGGCCACTGCCCTCCGCCAGCCGATGGCGCAATGGCTGAACGGGCTGGTGCAGGGCGGACGTTCCACGCCGCTGGTCGCGACGCTGGCGCGGTTCTGGCTGTGCCTCGCCATCCCCGCCTTCCTCATCCTCGGCGTCGCGCGGGTCTATGGCGCGCTCACCACCTCGGTCGGCATCCAGAACGCGATCCTGATGACGATGAACGTGCTGCTGGCGCTGCTGATCCTCGAAAGCTTCATGGACCGGGTGTGCCGGCTGATGCGCGCGGATCTGCGGCCGGAAACCACGGCCCGCGAACGCGCCATCGAGGCGGTGATGCGCTGCGTGCGGGTCGCGATCCTGCTCGGCGCGGTGTCGCTGCTGTTCCGCACCTGGGCGGTGTCCGGCATGGGCATGATGGACATGAGCGGCTACAACGCCATCGCCGCCGCCGCGCTGCCGGCCGGGGCGATCCTGTTCGCCGCCTATTGCGCCTGGCAGGCGGTGGAATATTTCACCGGCCTGCACGGCCCCGCGCCCGCCGGCCCCGCCGTTCCCGGCCTGCACGACACAGAGGAAATGGCCACCGGCGCCTCGCGCATGAGCACGCTGATGCCGCTGCTGCGCGTCACCGCGCTGCTCACCATCATCGTCATCGCCGTGCTCACCGTGCTGTCCCAGCTCGGCATCAATATAACGCCGCTGATCGCCGGCGCCTCCATCGTCGGCCTCGCCATCTCCTTCGGCAGCCAGACGCTGGTGAAGGACATCGTGTCCGGCGTGTTCTATCTCGTGGACGATGCCTTCCGCGTCGGCGAGTACATCGACTGCGGCCGGGCCAAGGGCACGGTGGAAGGCTTCACCCTGCGCTCGATCCGGCTGCGCCACCAGAACGGCATGGTGCACACCATCCCCTTCGGCCAGCTCGGCCAGATCACCAATTTCAGCCGCGACTGGGCGACGCTGAAATTCAACCTGCGCTTCACCCGCGACACCGATCTCGAAAAGCTGCGCAAGGCGGTGAAGAAGATCGGCATCGAGCTTCAGGAAGACCCCGAGTACAAGGAGGACTTCCTGATGCCGCTGAAGATGCAGGGCGTGACCGACATCGCCGACAATGCGCTGGTCGTCCGCTTCAAGCTCACCGTGAAGCCGGTGCGCCCGACCGTGGTCCAGCGCGAGGCGATCAAGCGCATGGTGCGCATCCTGCCCGAGCAAGGCATCGAGTTCGCCAACAACACGGTGGCGGTGCGCACGGAAGGAAGCGGCGATCCGGGCGGCGCGGCCGCCGCGATCCAACAGCGCCAGGTCGCCAACGACCTCGCCGAGAAAGCCGCCGCCGACGCCGCGGCGAGCTGAGCGGCGTGTCAGCCGCGCCAAGGCATCATTGCATTGGCGCCATGGATTTTACGCGTCAATTCATCCATGTTTGCACCAACGCCGATGCACGGATAACTCACCGCGCCCGGCACCGACATGCAAACAGCGGAGCGCCCGCGCTCCCGGAGGATGACACCATGCAGCTCACCGGCATCCACCACCTCACCGCAATCACGGCGCAGGCCGGCGCCAACCACGCCTTCTACACCGGCACGCTCGGCATGCGGCTGGTGAAGAAAACCGTGAACCAGGACGACACCTCGGCCTATCACCTGTTCTATGCCGACGCCGTGGCCTCGCCCGGCTCGGACCTCACCTTCTTCGACTGGGACGTCCAGCCCGAGCGGCGCGGCACCCATTCGGTGATCCGCACCTCGCTGCGCGTCTCCGGCCGCGCCACGCTGGACTGGTGGGCGGAACGGCTCACCGCCGCCGGCGTCGCCCATGACGGCATCGTCGAGCGCGACGGCCGCCTCACCCTCGATTTCGAGGACCCGGAGGGACAGCGCCTCGCCCTGGTCGACGATGGCGGCGCGGGCGATGCCAACCCGTGGGACCGCTCCCCGGTGCCGGCGGAGCATCAGATCCGCGGTCTCGGCCCGATCGTCATGAGCGTGCCGGCGCTGGAGCAGACCGACATCGTGCTCACGCGCGTCATGGAGATGCGCCGCGTGCGCGACTATGAGCTCGCCGGCTCCAAGGTTCATGTCTACGAGATGGGCGAAGGCGGCCCCGCTGCCGAGCTTCATGTCGCGGTGGAGCCGCATCTCAAGCCCGCGCGGCAGGGCGCGGGCGCGGTGCACCACGTCGCTTTCCGCACGCCGGACATGGAGCAGTACCGCGCCTGGGCCAAGCGGCTGAACGAGCTGCGCGTGCCCTCTTCCGGCCCGGTGGACCGCTTCTACTTCAAGAGCCTGTATTTCCGCGAGCCGAACGGCATCCTGTTCGAGATCGCGACCGACGGGCCGGGCTTCGCGCAGGACGAGCCGCTGGAGACGCTGGGCGAAAGCCTGTCGCTGCCGCCCTTCCTCGAAGCGCGCCGCGCGCAGATCGAGGCCGGGCTGACACCGCTCACGGCGTGAACTCCCTTTATAAAAATGGGGGCGGCCCGCGAGAGGCGCGTGCCGCCCTTTACCTTCCCTGACCGGCCCTTAAGTTCTCTCCGGGGGACGGCAGCGCTTCCTGCGCCGAACGACAGGAGAGGATACCCGATGCCTACTGTGAAGGACGTCACCTTCAATCTGCTGCGCCGGCTCGGCGTGACGACCGTGGTCGGCAATCCGGGATCGACCGAGGAAACCTTCCTGCGCGATTTCCCGGCGGATTTCGACTACGTGATGGCCCTGCAGGAAGCCAGCGTGGTCGCCATCGCCGATGGTCTCTCCCAGAGCCTGCGCAAGCCGGTGATCGTCAATGTCCATACCGGCGCTGGTCTCGGCAACGCCATGGGTACCATCCTCACGGCGTATCAGAACAAGACCCCGCTCATCATCACTGCCGGCCAGCAGACCCGCGACATGCTGCTGCTGGAGCCGCTGCTCACCAATATCGACGCCGTCAACCTGCCGCGCCCCTGGGTGAAATGGGCCTATGAGCCCTCGCGCGCGGAGGACGTGCCCGGCGCCTTCATGCGGGCCTACGCCACCGCCATGCAGCAGCCGTCCGGCCCGGTCTTCCTGTCCCTGCCGCTCGACGACTGGGAGAAGGAGATGCCGGAGAGCGATCTGCTGCGCTCGGTCGCGACCCGGCAGGCGGCGGACCCGGCCCGGATCGCGGAATTCGCGCAGGCGATCAATGCCAGCCGCAGCCCTGTCATCGTCTATGGCGCGGATCTCGCGCGCGCGCAGGCGTGGGAGCAAGGCATCGCCTTCGCCGAAAAGCTCGGGGCCCCGGTCTGGGCGGCGCCGTTCTGCGAGCGCACCCCGTTCCCGGAAACCCACCCGCTTTATGCCGGCGCCCTGCCCGCGGCCATCGGCCCGCTTGCCGCCAAGCTCGCCGGGCATGATCTTGTGATCGTCGTCGGCGCCCCGGTGTTCCGCTATTACCCCTATGTGCCCGGCGACTACCTGCCCGCGGGCGCCCGCCTGCTGCACGTCACCGACGATCCCGGCATGTCCGCCAAGGCGGCGGTGGGTGACAGCCTGGTCAGCGATGCGGCGCTGTTCCTCGCGGACATCCTGCCCAAACTCGACGCCCGCCCGCGCGGCGCCGGCGCGCCCCTGCGCCCCGCCGCTGCGCCGGCCGATCTGGCCGAAATGCCGCTGACGCCGGACGCGGTGTTCGCCATCGTCGCCGCGCAGGTGCCGAAGGAATTCGTGCTGGTGGAGGAATCGCCCTCCAACGTGCCGCAGATGCAGAACCGGCTGCGCATCGAGCAGCCCGACAGCTTCTACACCTTCGCCTCGGGCGGCCTCGGCTGGGGCCTGCCGGCCGCCGTCGGCCTCGCCTTGGGCGAGGCGAAGAGCGGGCGCAACCGCCCTGTGGTGTGCCTCATGGGCGACGGCTCGTTCCAGTATTCGATACAGGGCGTCTACACCGGCGTGCAGCAGAACGCCCATCTGGTCTATGTCGTTCTACAGAATGAGGAATACGGGATCCTGAAGGAGTTCGCCGAGCTGGAGGACACGCCCAACGTCCCCGGACTCGACCTGCCGGGGCTCGACATCGTCGCGCTGGGCAAGGGCTATGGCGCCAATACCCGGCTTGCGAGCAATGCACCCGAGCTGGAGGAAGCCCTGAAGGCGGCCCTCGCCTTCAGCGGCACCAGCGTCATCGTGGTGCCGATCACCAAGAAGCTCGGCAAGCTTCTGGGCTGAGCCCCCTCCCTAAGCCGTTGGACCTCAACAAAAAACCCGGAGCGGCGAGCGCTCCGGGTTTTTTCGTTCTCGATTCCGATCGGACGATCAGATCGAGGAATTGATCCACTGCACCAGCTTGGCCTTCGGCGCGGCGCCGACCTGGCGGGCCGCGAGCTGGCCGTCCTTGAACAGCAGCAGGGTCGGGATCGACATGATGCCGTATTTGGAAGCCGTGCCGGGATTCTCGTCGACATTGAGCTTCACGATCTTCAGCTTGCCTTCGAGCTCGCCGGAAACCTCGTCGAGCACCGGGGCGACCATGCGGCACGGGCCGCACCATTCCGCCCAGAAATCGACGAGCACCGGCTCGGAGGACTTGATGACATCAGCCTCGAAGGACTGGTCCGACACTTTTTCGACGCCCATGGCGACACCTTTCAAACGTGAGTTGACTGCAAGGTAGGTAGCCCCCACCCCGCCCGTCAAGCAGCCGTCACGGCGACGTGAGCCCGCGCGCCGCCGCCGCCAGCGCTTCGGCATCCAGCCTGTGGACGAGCGGGCCGGCGCTATAGACCAGCAGCGCTTCTATCTCCTTGCCCGGAAAGACTTTCTCCAGAAGCCGCGCATAAACCGCCACCTGCCGGCGATGCGCAGGCGGCACATCGGCCATGCGCATCGGCACATGCCGGTCGGTCTTGAAGTCGGCGAAGGTGACGCGCCCTGCCGTGACCGCCAGCCGGTCGATTCGGCCGGAGACCGCCAGCCCGCCCGGCTCCAGATCGCCCGCGAGCGCCACCTCGCCGAAGCTGCCCGGCGCGAACAGCGCGGCAAGCTCGGGCAGAGCGAGCGTCGCGAGCGCCTCGGCCAGCAGGGCCTCGCGCGGCGCCTCCTCCCAGTCGCTCGCGGCGGCGAGCAGCCGGCGGCCGGCTTCCGCGCGCCCGGCTGCGGCCAGCGGGGCAAGGCCCGCCAGCAGCCGATGCAACAGCTCGCCCCGCTCCAGCGAGGCTTGCTGTTCCGCCGCGTCCACGGGCAGCGCCGAGGGCCGCAGGACTTGCCGCGCCGGGGCAGCCGCGGGCACCGGCCGCGCCAGCCGCCGCGCAAGGGCGCGCTCCTCCTCGCCGGCCTCACCCACCGGCGCGGCGGAAATCGCCGCGGCGACATCAAGATGTCCGCGATTGTCGGCCCGCCAGCGCAGCACCTCGCCCGCAAAGCCGACAGCGGGGCGAAGCTGGGCTTCCGGCTCCAGCGCGCGCCGCACCACATCGTACCAGCAATCGGGCGGGCGCTTCTTCGCCCCCACCGCGCCGCACAGCACCAGCGCGCTCTCCGCCCGCGTCAGCGCGACATAGAGCAGGCGGCGATACTCATCCATCGCGGCCGCGTCGCCGGCCGCGCGCGCCAGGCCCAGCGCCGTCGTGTCCTTGGCCTTTGGCCCGGCCAGCAAAGTGAGCGGCCGCCCGTCGGCGGTGCGGGTGCGCAGCAGGCCGGCGGCGCGACGGGTGTTCGGGCCGCTGGTGGTGTCTGCGAGGATGACATAAGGCGCCTCCAGCCCCTTGGCGCCGTGCACGGTCATCACCCGCACCTCGTCGCGCCCATCCTCCATGTCGCGCTTGGCCTCGGCCCCGCCGCGCCGCAGAAAGGCGAGGAAGCCCGGCAGCGAGGGCGCTTCCACGCTCTCATAGGCGCGGGCGAGCGCCAACATCTCGTCCAGCGCGTCCGCCGCCTCCAGCCCGAGCCGCGCCAGCATCAAGGCGCGACCGCGCTCGCGCCCGAGCACGCGGGCATAGAAATCGAACGGGCGCAGGTGGAAGGCATCGGCCCGCAGCCGCTCCAGCCGGGCGGCGGCTTCGGCCCATTCCGGCTTCTCGGCCGCGCGGGCGGACAGCGCTTCGCCGAGCCGGCCGGAGCGTTCGGGCGCGAGGAGCATCAGGTCCTCGTCGGTCAGGCCGAACAGCGGGCTCTTGAGCGCGCAGGCCAGGGCCAGATCGTCATCGCGCGAGATCAGCGCGTCGCCCAGCGCCATCAGGTCCATCACCGCGATGTGCTCGGGAACCACCAGCCGGTCGGCGCCGGCCACCGGCACCTTCGCGCTTTTCAGCGCGCGGATCACCGACTCGAACACCGCCCCGCGCCGGCGCACCAGGATGAGGAAATCGTCCGCCCGCGCGGCATGGCGTCCATGGCGACCCTCCAGCACGAAGCCGGTCTCGATGCGTTGGCGGATATGGCCGGCAATGTTTGCCGCCAGCCGCGCCACCGGGTCGTCGGCGCCGGGCGCGTCGAGGGGTCGGCGCCACTGGTCGACATCAACCTTCTCGCTCGGCGCCTCCGGCTCCCATATCTCCACCAGCGCCGGCAGCGCGGCATGGATCGCTGCATGGACCGGAGGCTTGAGCTCGGCGGAAAGCCCGCGATGTGCGTCGCTCGCGGTGAACACCGTGTCCACCGCCTCCAATATGCCCGGCGCCGAGCGGAAGGAGTGCTGCAGCTCGATATGGCGGAAATGCTCGGGCGGCGCCAGCTCCAACCATTCCCGGCGCACCGCGTCGAAGCGGCCGGGATCGGCGCCCTGGAACGAGAAGATCGACTGCTTCTCGTCGCCGACCACGAACAGGGTGCGCCGGCCGGGACGCGCGCCCTCGCCGGCAAAGAATTCCGCGACCAGCGGGCGGATCACCTCCCATTGCTCCGGGCTGGTGTCCTGCGCCTCGTCGAGCAGCACATGGTCGATGCCCTGGTCGAGCTTGTAATGCACCCAGGACGCCGCCCCCGAGCCCAGCAGGCGCCGCGCCGCGTTCACGAGGTCGGCGAAGTCGAGCGCGCCGCGCGCGGCCTTCATCGCCTCGTAGCGCTCCAGCGCGCGGCGGCCCAGCGTCTGCGCCGCGAGGCTGCGCTCCAGCACCCGGGCGGCGGCAAGGCGCTGCGCCAGAAGCGCCAGGCGATCGCGCTCGGATAGCAGCAACGGGAACGCCGCGCGGATGTCGGCCTTGCCCATCGAGGAATCGGCATAAGGCATGCCGTCATCCTTGATGAACACCGAAAGATACAGCGCGGCGGCTTCCTCCGGCGGCGCGGCGGCGGCTCTCAGCAGCGCCGCCCCACGCTCGGCGGCGCGCCCGCCCGCCGCCACGAGCGCCTCGCCCATGCCGCGCCAGGCGCCGGGGGCGATCAGCGCGCCGTCCAGAACCTCGCGCTCGATTCCCGCCGCCGTCTCCAGCGTTTCCAGACCAAGCCGTTCCGCCATATCCTGCGCGCTCGCCGCGAGGGCGGCGGGGTCGGCGATCAGCGCGGCGATGAGGTCGGACAGCACGCCGTCCGACAGCTCGTCCACCAGCCGCGACAGCGCGCGCGCAAGTTCGCCCTCCGGCTCACGCGCGGCTTCCAGCACGATCTCGGCGCGGGCGCGGGCGATCAGCTCCAGCCGCGCCGCCTCCTCCAGCGGGCGGAAACCGGCGGGAACGCCGGCCTCGAACGGGAAGGCATGCAGCAGCGCGCCGCAAAAGGCGTGAATGGTCTGGATCTTCAGCCCGCCCGGCGTCTCCAGCGCCTGCGCGAACAGGCGGCGGGCATGGTCGCGCCGTGCCTCCCGCGGTCCCGGCAGGCACGGCCCGTCCGCCGCGTCGATGGCGCGGTCGAGCGCCTCGTCATCGAGCCGCGCCCATTTGCGCAACTCGCCGAGCACACGGTTCGCCATATTGGCGGCGGCGGCCTTGGTATAGGTGAGGCAGAGGATACGGCCGGGCTGCACGCCGCGCATCAGCAGGCGGATCACCCGGCGCGCCAGCACATGGGTCTTGCCCGAGCCGGCATTGGCGGAGACCCAGACCGAGAGCTCGGGATCGGAGGCCGTGGTCTGCAGCGCGGTCGCCGCGCCCAGCGCCGCCGAGGAGGGCACCTCGCTCATTCCTCGGCCTCCCCGCCGGTCGACCATTCCTTGATGCGCGCCAGATGGTCGTAATCGCCGAAGCGGCCGGCGAACATCGGGCGGCGCAGCGAGACATAGGGCTGCGCTTCGTTCTCGAAGGCGGCGATGAGTTCGCACAGCCGCTCAAAGGTGGTCTCCGCCAGCGCGGAGGCAGTGTCGTCCTTCTCCAGCGCCGTGACTTCCTTCACCGAGGCCGCGCCGAGCCGGACATAGGCGAGATGGGCCGCCGGCCGGGCGGGCACGCGGTCAAAGGCGCCACGCGCGGCCATCGCCGCCTCTAACGGCAGCTGGGGCGAATAATTCGCGCTGGTCTGCTTGGCGGTCGGCACCGCACCGGTCTTGAAATCGACGATCACCAGCCCGCCCTCGCGCCGCTCCTCGATGCGGTCGGCGCGGCCGGTCAGCGCGAAGCCGCCGCGCGGCGTGGGTATCTCCAGCTTGCCTCCGATCTCGGCATGGACATGGGCGATAAACGGACGCCGCCCGGCCTCCCAGGCCAGCACCCGCGCCGCCAACCGCTCGAAGCGCGCCCACCACAGCGCATGCTCGGCCGGAAAGGCTTCGAGATCGGCAAAGGCCCGGCGGCCGCAGGCGAGGAGCTGCGCCAGCGCGTCCGCCGGCAGGTCGCGAGGATACGCCTTCGCGAACTCGCCCAGCGCCTCGTGAATGGCGCTGCCGCGCTCCGCCGCGCCGGGTGCCTCGTCCAGCCCATCAAGCGGGCGCAGCTTCAGCACATGGCGGGCATAGATCGAATAGGGATCGCGCAGCCAGGTCTCGATCTCGGTGATGCTGAGCCGGCGCGGCCGCAGGCGCAGCGGCGGGCGCGGCGCCGGGGCGTCGAGGCGCGCCATTTTCGGCGCCTCGTCGATCAGCCCGGCGAGCCGGCGCAGCCGATTGCCGCGCGCCACCATTTCGGCCCAGCGCGCCTCCCCGCTGACGGCGGCAAGGCGCTGGAGAAAGCGCGAGGGCACGGTCGGCGCGCCGCCGAGCTTCTGCGGCCGGCTGAGGATCAGTTTGGCCGCCCCGCAATATTGCACGAAGTCGTGGGCGGAGAGGCCGATGCGCCGCTCCGGCGCCTCCAGTCCCAGCGCCTGGCGCATCGGCCGGCTGAGCCAGGGATCGCCGGTCACCGCCGCCGGCCAGGTCTGTTCCACCAGCCCCGCCAGCACGGCGCGGTCCACGGCCACAAGGCGCGCTTCCAGCGGGCCGAGGATGCGCAGCCGCGTCCCCGGCTCCAGCGCCGGGCGCACCGGGCTGGAGGCGAGCAGCAGCGGGAAGGCGCTGGCATAATCGACGAGCGACAGCTCCATGGCGGCACCGGCCGCCTCACCCTGCCGCGCCGCCTCGGCGAGGCGGTCCAGCGTAGCGGCAAGCTCGGTGAGGGCATTCTCATTCCCGGCGGCCGGCGGCTCCTCGTCGGGCGCCGTGAGCAGTGCCCCGAGCGTTGCGCGATGGGCGTCGAGCAGGGCCGAGAACAGATGCCGGCCGCGCGCCAGCTTCTGCAATGGAGCGAAGGCCGCCGCCAGACGGCGGGCGAGATCGGCGGCAAGACGCTGGCCGACTTCGCTCACCGCGCGACGCGGATTGCCCGGATGCAGGCCCGCTTCCGCGAAGCCGTCAACAGCGGCGATGAGGCCCTCCGGCCCCGGCGCCGGGCGCGGCCCGCGCAGCGC
Source organism: Ancylobacter sp. G4_0304 (assembly GCF_047501495.1). Classification (NCBI taxonomy): domain Bacteria; kingdom Pseudomonadati; phylum Pseudomonadota; class Alphaproteobacteria; order Hyphomicrobiales; family Xanthobacteraceae; genus Ancylobacter; species Ancylobacter sp. G4_0304. The sequence goes on from NZ_JAZDRM010000005.1 coordinate 101,058, forward strand.
CATCAGTTCCAGCGCATCCACCGCCATGGCGCGCTCGGCGCTAGGAAGCGCGAAACGGGCCAATTCGTGGCGCAGCAGCGCGCTCAGCGGCATGGGGGCGAACTGCTCCACCGCGACATCGGCCACCAGCCGCGCGAAGCGGCCGGGCGAGGTTTCCGACAGCGGTTCACCGGCGGAATCATCGATGGTCACGCCAAAGCGCAGCATCTCGGCGGCGACCCGGCGTGCAAGGTCGCGATCGGGGGTGATGAGGGCCGCTGTGCGGCCCTCCTGTTCCAGCGTCTCGCGCAGGGCGAGCGCCACGGTCAGCGCCTCCTCGCGCGGGTCCTCGGCCTCGATCACGGTGACACCGGCCAGCGCAGCATCGATGGCAGGCGCCGGCAGACGCTGGTCGAGGCTGGCCCAGGCCTGCGTGGTCGCGACCGGGCGCAGCGCCTCGGACAGCAGCGCCTCGCGGCCGAACCCAGCCGGCGGCGCGAGTTCCACCACCTCTGCCCGCGCGACCTGCATGTAGCGCTGAAGCAGGAGAGCAAGGCCATATTGCGGGTGGCTCGGCGAGGGCTCGGCCTCGGCGGTGAGCGCGGCCCAGGACACCTCGTCCATGCCGGTGTCGAGGCCGGGCAGCACCACGCAGCCCTTCGGCAGGCGGGCCACCGCCGCGAGGAGCCGCGCGGTTGCCGGCATCGAGCCGGTGGAACCCGCCGCGATCACCGGGCCCGCCCCCGCGCCGGCCTCGGTGAGACGCTTCGCCTCGGCGTCGACCAGCGCGTCGCGGCGCACCGCGCCATCCACCGCGCCGAGGGAGGCCAGCACTTCCGGCCAGAAGCGGCTGGCGATCTTGAGGAAATCCAGCGCCATGTCCCAGTAGAGGTCGTGCTCGCCAGGCACCAGATCCTCTAGCCGCGACCACGGCACTTCCTGGACCGCCATCTCGTCGATCAGCCGCGCCAGCGCGTCGGCCAGCGCCAGCTCCGCCCCCGGTCCGGCGGCAACGGTGGCGCGGCCATCCGATGTCGCGAGCAGCGCGCGCCAGCGCCCGACAAGGCTCGCCAGTGCCAGCCGGCGGGTGGCGGGCGCGACGGCATGGGGCGGCTCGCTGTGATCCTCCGCGAAGGCGAGCGCGTCCTCGTCGACATCGCCGAGCGCCACGATGCGCGGCAGCAGTGTCGCGCCGCCGGGCATGCGTTCGCGCAGCGCCTCGGCAAACAGCCGGCCGGCGCGGCGGGTGGGCAGGAACACGGTGGCGCCGGCCAGCGCGAGCGCATCGCCGCGCGGGGAAAAATCCGGGACCAGCCGCCCGTCGAGCAGCGCGTCCGCGAGCACGGCGAGAAACGGGCGCGACGGCGGAATGGTGAAGAGCCTCGGCCCGGCCCGTTCGCCCGCACTCATCCGCGTTCAGTCCTTGGAACGGCGGATGGCTTCCTCGGCTTCAAGGATCGCCTCAGGCGTGCCGACATGCATCCACACCCCTTCCATGCGCTGGCCGAACAGCCGCCCGGCCTCGGCGGCGCGGGCGAACAGCTTTACCAGCGAGAACGCGCCTTTCGGCGCGCCGTCGAACAGGCGCGGGGAGAGAACTGCCGCGCCAGCGAAGACGAAGGGTACCACGAGGCGCTCGGGACGGAAGCTCAGCCGGCCGTCGCGGTCCAGCAGGAAATCCCCCGAGCCGTCATAGCCGATCGAGGTGGCGCTGGCGGCGAGCAGCAGCCGGGCGTCCATAGTGTCGGGATCAAAGCCGGCGGCCAGCGCCGGCAGGTTGGGCCGGATGCCCTCGATCCAGATCGTGTCGGAATTGATCGAGAAGAACGGCGCGTCGCCGAACTCCGCCAGTGCCTTCACGGCGCCGCCGCCGGTATCGAGCAGCACGTCGCGCTCGTCGGAGAACACCAGACGCGGGCCAATCCCCTCGCGCTCACGCCGGACAAGGTGCTGTTCGAGGACATCGGCATGATAGTGGAGGTTCACCACCGCCTTTTCTACACCGGCACTTTCGAGGCGGTCGAGCACATGGTCGATCAGCGGCCGGCCGTTCACCTCCACCATCGGCTTGGGGCGATGGTCGGTGAGCGGGCGCATCCGCGTGCCGAGGCCGGCGGCGAACACCATGGCGTTGCGGATCGTGGTCATGGCGCGGCCGGTGGGCTGGCGGGGTTCGGCGCGGCGTCCTCGCCCGGGATTTCCTCGGTGGGCACATCGCCGGCAGGGATGTCCCCGGAAACAGGATCGGGGTCTAAGGGCAAGGACGGCTCGGGTTCGGCAGCGGGCGCGGCCGCGATATCGGCGGACGCCTCGGCCTTGGGTTCGGGAGCAGGAGTCGGCTCGATTGCCGGAACGGGCGCCGCAGCGGGCGCGGCCGGGGGCTGGCTGTGGGCGTGGGCCTGCGCGCGCAGCGCTTCGACGATGTATTCCGCGCCCGGCGTACCTTCCGGCGGCGGTACATGGGCGGCGAACCACGCTTTCAGCGCGTCGAGCTCGGTGAAGGCGAGGCAGCGCTCCAGATAGGTCCAGATGCGCGGAATGTGGCGCAGATAGTGCGGCTTGCCATCCCGCCGGTTCAGCCGGGCGAAGATGCCGAGAATCTTGGTGGCGCGCTGCGCGCCCATCACCGCGTAGGAGGCCGCGAAGCCGCGCATGTCAAAGCCGGGATCGGCCAGCCGCCGTGCCTTGATGTAGCGCCCGAGCAGGGAGAGCTCCAGCTCCTCGGGCACGTCGACGCGCGCGTCCTGGGTCAGCGACACCAGATCATAGGCCGCCGGCCCCATCACCGCGTCCTGGAAATCCAGCAGGCCGACGCGCGCGGTGCCCTCGCGCTCCGGTAGCCACATCAGGTTCGGCGAATGATAGTCGCGCAGCACCCAGACCGGCTTTTGCGCCAGCGGGCCGGCCAGAGCCTCGCTCCACAGCGCGCGGAACGCGCCGCGCATCGGCGAATTCGGCGCCGCCGCCGGCACCCCGCGATGCGGCAGATACCAGTCGAGCAGCAGCTCGGCCTCGATCAGCAGCGCCTCCATGTCGTAGGCCGGCAGATGGTGGTCGATCTCCGGCGACACCGGCAGCGTCGACGGCAGGTCGAGCTGGTGCAGTTCCGCCAGCACGTCGGCGGCGGCCTCGTAGCGCTCCGGCACCGGAGCGGCGGGCAGGCCAGCGAGCACGCCCTCGTCCCCGAGGTCCTCAATGACCAAGAGCCCCTCATTGAGGTCGGCGGCGTAGATGGTGGGGGCGGAGAAGCCGCGCGCCTTCAGCCCGCGCGCCATGGCCACGAACGGCTTCACGTCCTCGGCCAGATGCGCGATCTGGCTGTAGGGCCTGCCGCCGCGCACCGGCGGGCCGTCCGGCCGGCGCGGGGCGTTCATCAGCACCGCGTTGCGCTTGGCCCCGATCAGGCGCTCATAGGTTCGGCTGGAGGCGTCGCCCTGAAGATGGCGCCGCAGGGCGGGGCCGAAACCGGCGAGATCGATCAGCGCGCGGATCGCCCGCATGCGCCGCAGCGCCTCCGCCAGCCGGCCATGACCGAGCAGGCGCACGCGGCGGGCATGCTCGGGATTTTGCTCCGGGATCGAGATGGTGATGTCGAGCCGGTTGGCGCCGAGCATCGCCTCGCCGCCGCGCTCAGGCCATTCCACCAGCACCACCGCGCCGTCGGTCTGGTCCGACCAGCCGATTTCCTCCAGCTCCTCCGGTTCGCCCAGGCGGTAGAGATCGGCATGGACCACGCGGTGGCGCGGCAGGTCGTAGAGCTGCATCAGCGTGAAGGTCGGGCTCGGCACCTCCAGCTCGTCGTCCTCGGCGAGCGCGCGCACCAGCGCCCGCGCCAGCGTGGTCTTGCCGGCGCCGAGATCGCCGTTGAGCGCCACGATGTCGCCGGGCGCCAAGGTGGCGACCAGGTCCATGGCGAGGCGGCCGGTGGCTTCCTCGTTGGGGAGCACCACTTCCCAGTGCACCGGCCGGACATTGCGGATGTCGACCATGGCCCTACTCCGCCGCTACCCGGCTCGCGCCGGCATCGAGGGGAAACGCGCAGGTGACCAGCGTGCCCCCGCCCGGAGCGGGAGAGAGCGTGACCGTGCCGCCATGCAGCGCCATCAGCGAACGCACGATCGACAGGCCGAGCCCGACGCCGCGATGGCGCGAGCCGGAGCTGTGGGCCTCGAAGCGGTCGAACACCCGCGCGCCGATCTCCGGCGCGATACCGGGGCCGAGGTCGCGCACGCGGAACACCAGCTCGCCCTCGCCGCGCTCGGCCGCCAGCGTGACGGTGGAGCCGGAGGGCGCGAAGCCGACCGCGTTGGAGAGCAGGTTGTAGAGGATCTGCCGCACGCGCTTGGCATCGGCGCGGAAGCTGCCGACGTCGGGCGCCACCTCGATGGCGAGCGCGATTCCGCCCTCGGCCAGCCGGTCGCGCACCCCTTCCGCCGCTGCCTCCATCGCCGCGCGCACATCGACCGGGGCGAGGTCGAGCGTCATGGCGCCGGCGTCGATGGTGGCGAGGTCGAGAATGTCGTTGATGATGGCGAGCAGCGCGGCGCTGGATTCGGTGATGTGGTTCACATAGGCGCGCTGGCGCTCGTTGAGCGGGCCGATGCCGGTGTCGTCGAGCAGCTGCGCGAAGCCGATGATGGTGGTGAGCGGCGAGCGCAGCTCGTAGGAGACGTGGCTGACAAAAGTGCTCTTGAGGTGGTCGGCCGCGACCAGCGCCTGGTTGCGGTCCACCAGCGCGCGCTCGACATGCACGCTGTCGGTGACGTCACGCCAGGTCAGCAGCGTGCCGCCATCGGGCAGCGGCTGGCTGGAGCCGTCGAGGATCATGCCGTCCGGGCGCTCCATGCGGAAGGCGCGAGGAATGCGCGCCTCGATGCCGGTGACGGCGGCGCGCAGGCGGGTCCATTCCGCCGCACCGGCACTGAGGCCGGCGCAGGCTTCCGCCACCGCGTCGATATGGGGATGGCCCTTGAGCAGGGCGGCGTCGAGCCGCCACAGGCTGCGGAACGCCGAGTTGAACAGGCCGAGCCGGCCGTCGGAGCGGAACACCGCCACCGCCTCGGCCAGCGCGTCCAGCGTCTCGCCCTGGATGCGGGAGAAGGCGTTGAAGCGGCTCTCCAGCGCGAGACGCTCGGTGACCTCGTCGCACAGATAGGTGACGCCGCCCTCCGGATTCGGCGCGGTGACGACGCGCAGCGTGCGCCCGCCGGGCAGGTGCCACCAGTGTTCCTTCGGCTCGATGGTGCGGTAGGCCTCATGCAGCTCGGCGCGCCAGACCCGGAAATCGGCCTGCTCCGGCAGGCGCCGCGCCGCGCGCAGCCGGTCGAGGACGGCGGTGTCGGTCGGGCGCTCGTCGAGGAAGGCCTCGTCCAGCTCGAACAGGCTGGCATAGGCGGCGTTATGGAACACCAGCTTCTGGTCGGCGCCGAAGATGGCGACGGCGGTCGAGAGCTGGTCCAGCGTGCGGCGGTGGGCGCCGATGACCTGCGCGAGCTCGGCGCGCACGCTCTCGATCTCGGTAGCATCGAGTGCGATGCCGGCGGTGCCGCGCTCCGCGCCGGCACCGGTCGTCACCTCCAGCACGTCGAGCAGGCGCCGCGTGCCGGCCACCACCACCGGAAGCCGCGCGGCGAAGCGGCGACCCTCGGCATGGGCGCGGGCGGCCTGCTGGCGGCCGGACTGGTCGAGCAGCGCCAGCGAGCGGCTGGCGGCGTCGCCGGCATCGCGCGCCTCGACGGCGTGGAGATAGGCGGCGTTGCTCCAGCTCAGCCGGCCCTGCGCGTCGGCGACCCAGGCGGGGGCCGGCAGCGCGTCGAGCAGTGTGCGCAGCGCCGACAATTCAAGGTTCTGGGCCCGGAAGGCCTCGATCAGACGGGCGTGCTCCAGCCGCACGCCGGTGATGTCGCGCAGCCGCAGGATGACGGCGGAGCCGACCGGGCGGCCGTCGGCCTCGACATGGCGCCCGTCCTGCGTCACCAGCGCGGCGGCAAGCGGCACGCCGCGCGCGCGCAACAGGTCCACCGCCGCCTCGATCTCGCGCGCCGAGGACGGCGACAGCCAGCTGCCGAAGGCCAGGATGCGCCCCGGCGCGGCGACGCCGGTAAAGGCGCCGGTATTGCCGATGATCTCCGGCTCCAGCGCCGGATCGCGCCAGACCACGACAATCTGCGGCTCGGCCATCAGCAGCGCGCGGCCTTCCTCGATCCGGGCTTCGAGCTTGGAGATTTCGCCGAAGGCGAAGGCCTCGCGCTCCAGCGTCGCGCGGCGGAAGCGCACATGGACGATCGCGGTGGTGGCGGCGAACGCGATCAGTCCGACGATCATGGCGATGCCGGTCAGCGCGCCCGGATCGCTAAGCACCGACACCACGGGCACCAGAAGCTCGCCCTGCGCCTGCGCCTCGCCGCCCGCGAACATGGGGATCGCCGCCCACAGGCAGCCGGGCAGACGGCAATAGCGGGCGGCGCGCAGCACGCGGCCACGCAACGTCTCCCCAGCTCCGCGCCTGCCGGCCGGCTGCGCCATACGCGGCTTTCCCCCTCGCCGAGTCATATCCTTCGGTCACGCCCCCAGCGCCCGAATCAGTCAGACTTTAGCGAAGCGGGACTCCCACTAGAAGGGCGCAGCTGGAAAACGAAAATGGCCGGGACAAGCCCGGCCATGACGCTATGGTATCGTGTGCCGGCTCTGGCCGACGGGCGGCTCAGAGGCCCTCGAACAGCGGGGTCGACAGATAGCGCTCGGCGAAGGAGGGAATGATGACCACGATGGTCTTGCCCTCGTTCTCTGGCCGGGCGCCGACCTCCAGCGCCGCCGCGATCGCCGCGCCCGAGGAGATGCCGACCGGGATGCCTTCCAGCCGCGCCACCGCGCGGGCGGTCTCGAAGGCGGTCTGGTTGCCGACGGTGACCACCTCGTCGATCACCGAGCGGTCCAGCACGTCCGGCACGAAGCCGGGGCCGATGCCCTGAATCTTGTGCGGGCCGGGTTGGCCGCCGGAGAGGACCGGGCTGTCCTCGGGCTCCACGGCGACCATCTTGAGGCTGGCCTTGCGCGGCTTCAGCACCTGGCCAAGGCCGGTGATGGTGCCGCCGGTGCCGACGCCGGACACAACGATATCCACCGCGCCGTCCGTGTCGTTCCAGATTTCCTCCGCCGTGGTGCGACGGTGCACGGCGGGGTTCGCCGGGTTGCGGAACTGCTGGGGAATGATGGCGTCGGGCAGTTCCTTCACCAGTTCCTCGGCGCGGTTGACCGCCCCGCGCATGCCCTGCGCTGCCGGGGTCAGCACCAGCTCGGCGCCGAGCAGCGCCAGCATCTTGCGGCGCTCGACCGACATGGATTCCGGCATCACCAGCACCAGTCGATAGCCGCGCGCGGCGGCCACGAAGGCGAGCGCGATGCCGGTATTGCCCGAGGTCGGCTCGACCAGCACCGTGGTCGGCTTCAGCACGCCGGCCTCCTCCATCGCCTCGATCATCGAGACCCCGATGCGGTCCTTGACGCTGGAGAGCGGGTTGAAGAATTCGAGCTTGGCCAGGATCGTCGCCTTCACCCCACGCTCCGCCGGCAGGCGGTTGAGGCGGACCAGGGGCGTGTTGCCCATGGTCTCGGTGATCGAGTCGTAGACACGGCCGCGGCCGGGCTTCTCGGCAGCAGCGGGCGTCGCGCGGGCGGCGTCGGACAGTGCAGCGTCTGACATGGGGACCTCCGGGGAACAGGCGCCGCGACGGGCGCCGTCATCACTTGCTATCAGGCTTTCCCGGCACGCCTAACATATTCACGTACCGATGTCGAGAAAACCTAATATTCACAATCTTAAATGGTAAAATCAATGCCTTCGGGCATGCCGCGACGGGCATTGCCCTGCGCGGCGGCGCGACACAGGTCTTCGACGGTCACGCCGTCCAGCGCTGCCTCGAAGGCTCGTTCGGCCTCGGCCACGGCCGGCTGCACCACGTCGCGCACGATCTCGGGAAGGTTGTCCAGCGCCTCGTCGGCCTCCGCCTCCACCACCCGCACCACCTCGGCCACAGTGATGCGCCGGCGCTCGCGCGCGAGTTCATAGCCCCCGCGCGGGCCGCGAACGCCTTTCAGAACGCCAGCATGCACCAGCGCCTGCAGCACGGGTTCGAGATGGCGGGGCGGCAGTTCGTGGCGGGCGGCCAACGCCTTGGCGGCCACGGGCGTGCCGCGCGCATGAAGCGCGACGTCCACGACGGCGGCGATGGCGAGCAGGCTCTTGTCGGATAAACGTGGCATGGCTCTTGGCTAGCGCGATATCGCCGCGCCGTCGAGCCCTGTGGAACCGAAACCACCACTTCCTCGTGTTGTTTCTTCCAAATTACCGACGTCGATCAGCTTAATCCGCGTCACCGGCGCCACCACCATCTGTGCGATGCGCTGGCCGCGTTCCAGCGTCACAGGCGAATCGCCCAGATTGATCAGCAGCACCTTCACCTCGCCGCGATAATCGGCGTCCACCGTTCCCGGCGCATTCAGCACGGTGATCCCGTTCTTGAAGGCGAGGCCGGAACGCGGGCGCACCTGCGCCTCGAAGCCTTCCGGCAGCGCCAGCGCCAGCCCGGTCGGCACCAGCGCGCGGGCGAAGGGGGCGAGAATGAGCGCCTCCCCTTCCGGCAGCGCGGCGATCAGGTCGACCCCGGCCGCGCCCGTGGTGGCATAGTCAGGCAGCGGCAGGCCGGCCCCGTGGGGCAGCACCTGCACCGGAACAGTCAGCGTCACGAAGCGCTCTCCACGGCTGGGGGATCGAGGGGCCCGAGATGGGCGGCGATGCGTGCGACCAGCCGCCCGGCGACCTCGGCCTTGGAGGCGACCGGCCAGTCCTCTACCCCGCCCTCGGTGACGAGATGGATCGCGTTGCGATCGCCGCCCATCACCCCGCCGGGGATGTCGCCGTCCTGCGACACGTCATTGGCGAGGATCCAGTCGCAGCCCTTGCGGGCGCGCTTGGCCTGGGCATGGGCGACGACGTTCTGCGTCTCCGCTGCGAAGCCGACGACAAGGCCTGGGCGCCCCGCCGCGAGCTGCGCGACGCGGGCGAGAATGTCGGGGTTCTCGGTCAAGGCGAGGGTCGGCAGCGCGCCGCCGTCCTTCTTCATCTTCTGCCCGGCCTCCTCACTGGTGCGCCAGTCGGCGACCGCGGCGGCGAACACGGCGGCGTCCGCCGGTAGTGCCGCCTCGACCGCCGCCAGCATCTGCCGCGCGGTCTCGACATGGACCACCGTGACGCCGGCGGGATCAGGCAGGTTCACCGGACCGGCGATGAGCGTCACCCGCGCCCCCGCGCTGGCGGCAGCGAGGGCGATGGCGTGGCCCTGTTTGCCGGAGGAGCGGTTGGCGATGTAGCGCACCGGGTCGATCGGTTCATGGGTCGGGCCGGAGGTCACCAGCACATGGCGCCCGGCAAGGTGACCGCCAAGAGGGTCGGCCGGCGCCAGCAGCTTCTCGGCGGCGTCCGCGATTTCGGTCGCCTCGGCCATGCGGCCCGGCCCCTCCTCGCCGCGCTCGGCCATGGCGCCGGCATTGGGCCCGACAAAGGCGATGCCGTCGGCGGCGAGACGGGCGACGTTGCGCCGGGTCGCCGGGTTCGCCCACATCGCCGGGTTCATGGCGGGGGCGGCCAGCACCTTGCGGGTCGAGGCCAGCAGAATGGCGGTGGCAAGGTCGTCGGCGAGCCCGTTCGCCATCTTCGCCATCAGGTCGGCGGTGGCGGGGGCGACAATGATCAGGTCCGCCTCGCGCGCCAGCCTGATATGGCCGATATCCTGCTCCGCCGCGCGATCAAACAGCTCGGTGAACACCGGGCCATGCGCCAGCGCGCCGGCGGCGAGCGGGGTGACGAAATGCTGGGCGCCGGCGGTCATCACCACGCGCACGCTCGCGCCGCGCTCTTTCAGCCGGCGGATAAGGTCGAGGCTCTTATAGGCGGCGATGCCGCCGCCGATGATGAGAAGGATGGTCTTGTCGGCGAGCATGGGGCCGTGCCTGCGCATGAGTTGCTGCGCAGCCTATAACGCAGGGATGAGACGGGGCACAGGGGCGGGGAGGTGCAACTCACTCCGCCGGGTCGGCATGGGGATGGTGGCCGCGCGAGGCAACGAAATAAACAATCCCGCCAACCACCAGCGCCCCGACCGGCATGATCAGCAGCAGCAGGAAATCCACGGCGTTCATGGCTCAAGGCTCCCGAGGAGACGTCTTGCCAGGAAATGTAGGGTGATACTGCCCGCAAGACAAATCACGCTGACCGCCGCGACGGACGCGGCGGAGGCAGAACCGCCATTCAGCACCGAAACCACCGGCCCGAGGCCGCCGACCGCCATCACAGCTATGGCGACGCCGTTGAGATAGGTCGCCGACAGTTTCGTCCGCTCGTTATGAATGAGGCTCATCGCCGCCGCCCCATTTTCAGAAAATGAGATGTGCCGCCAGAAGTCCCGCGATCACCCATAGCGCCGTGCTTACCCAGCGATTGCCGCGCCCTTCGGCGCGGCCGATCTGCTCCACGCTCTCGGGCGACAGCGCCAGACCGTTGCGGGTCGCGGCGTCGAGCTGCGCCACCACGCGCTGGGAATGGCCGATGAGCTCGGGCAGGGTCTGCAGCGCGCGGGCAAGCGCGCCGACGCCGTCCGCCACCTCCTCGATGCGCCCCACCGGCCCGAGATTGCGCTCGATCCACGAGCGCACCACCGGCTCGGAGGTCTTCCACATGTCGAGCTGCGGGTCGAGCGAGCGGGCGACGCCCTCGACCACCACCATGGTCTTCTGCAGCAGCAGCAATTCGGGGCGGGTCTTCATGTCGAACAGGCTGGTAACCTCGAACAGCAGGGTCAGCAGCTTGGCCATGGAAATCTGGTCGGCGCGGCGGGAATGGATCGGCTCGCCGATCGCCCGGATCGCCTGTGCGAAATCGTCGACCGAATGATGGGCGGGCACGTAGCCGGCCTCGAAATGCACTTCCGCCGTGCGCTTCCAGTCGCGCGTAATGAAGCCGTAGAGGATTTCGGCGAGGAAGCGCCGCTCCTTGGGCCCGAGCCGGCCCATGATGCCGCAATCCACCGCCACCAGCCGGCCGTCGCGGTCGACGAACAGATTGCCGGGATGCATATCGGCGTGGAAGAAGCCGTCGCGCAGCGCGTGGCGCAGGAAGGACTGCATCACCGTGCGCCCCAGCGCCGGCAGATCGTGCCCGGCCGCCTTGAGCGCCTCTAGATCATTGAGCTTGATGCCGTCGATCCATTCGGTGGTCAGAACCTCGCGGCCGGTGCGGTCCCAGTCCACCGCCGGCACGCGGAAATCATCCTCGCCTTCGGTATTCTGCGCGAGTTCGGCCAGCGCGGAGGCCTCCAGACGCAGGTCCATCTCCATGGCGACGGAACGCGCCAGCGTGTCGACGATGGCGACCAGCCGCAGCCGGCGGCCTTCCGGCGAGGTGCGCTCGCCGAAATGGGCCGCGCGGTAGAAGGAGGAGAGGTCGATGCGGAAGCGGCGCTGCACGTCGGGGCGCAGCACCTTCACCGCGACAGTGCGGCGCGTGCCGTCCGCCTCCGCCACCTCGCCCTGATGCACCTGCGCGATCGAGGCGGCGGCGATGGCCGGACCGAGCGCGGCATAGGTCTCCCGCGCCGGGCGGCCGAGCGAGCGCTGGATCGCCTCTTCCGCCACCGGCATCGGGAAGGCGGGCATGCGGTCCTGAAGCACTTCGAGGTCGCGGGCGAGCTTGGGGCCCACCACGTCCGGCCGCGTGGCGAGGAACTGGCCGAGCTTCACATAGGAGGGGCCTAGCCGCGACAGGGCGGCCGACAGCCGCGCGGCACTCGATGCCGGCCCGCGCCGCTCGATGAGGCGAGCCAGCGCGAACACCGGCTCGGAGCCGGGCGGCAGCGCGCCAGGATCGATGCGCGAGAGCACGCCTTCACGCGCCATGACATAGCCAGCGCGGGCGAGGCGAAGGAAATCTCCGAACGGGGTCGCCACGCCGGTCAGATCCGCACGGCGGAATGCAGGGCGACGATGCCCCCGGTCAGCGGCGTCCAGTCCACCCGCTTCAGCCCGGCCTCGCGCATGAGCTGGGCGAAGGCCTCCGGCGCGGGGAAGCGGCGGATCGATTCGACGAGATATTGGTAGGACTCGGCGTCGCCGGTCACCATCTTGCCCATGCCCGGGATCAGCTTGAACGAATAGGTGTCGTAGATCGCGTCGAGGCCGGGCACGTCGACGCGGGAGAATTCCAGCACCAGGCAGCGCCCACCCGGCTTAAGCACCCGGCGCATCTCGGCCAGCGCCTTGTCCATGCGCGGCACGTTGCGGATGCCGAAGGCGATGGTCACCGCGTCGAAGGAGCGGTCGGCGAAGGGAAGCTCCTCGGCATTGGCCTCGACGAACTCCACGCGGCCGGCGAGGCCGCGGGCCTCCGCCCGTTCGCGCCCGACGCCGAGCATGCCGCCATTGATGTCGGCCACGGTGGCCTGCGTGCCGGCGCCGCCCGCCTCAACCGTGCGGAACGAGACGTCACCCGTGCCGCCGGCGACGTCGAGCAGCGCGAAGGGGCGATCGTTCTTCGGCGGGCGGAGCTTGGAGACCAGAAGGTCCTTCCAGACGCGGTGAAGGCCGAGCGACATCAGGTCGTTCATCACGTCGTAGCGCTTGGCGACCGAGTGGAACACCTCGTCGACCATGCGCTGCTTCTCGGCGAGCGGCACGGTGCGGAAACCGAAATGGGTGTCGGCGCGGGAACCGGCGTCGTCCGGCGTCGCACTTTCCGGGGCGGCGTCGTTCGTCGCCATCGTGCTCGCAGCCATGGTCCACCCTCTCGCTCGAAACGGCGCGGACCATAGCGGAGAGGTGACCGCACTGCCAAGCCGGGAGAAGGCGGGTCAGGCCCGCGCCACGGGAGGGGCGCGCGCTTGTCGCCGGTCAGATCACCTTGACCACCGTGCCGACGCCGACACGATTGTAAAGGTCGATCACGTCCTGGTTGCGCATGCGGAAGCAGCCGGAGGACACCGCCTGCCCGATCGAGTCCGGTTCGTTGGAGCCGTGGATGCGGTAGAGCGTGTCGCCGAGATAGAGCGCGCGGGCGCCGAGCGGGTTGTCCTCGCCGCCGGGCATGTAGTTTGGCAGGTCGGGGCGGCGCTGCACCATCTCCGCCGGCGGCCGCCAGTCCGGCCATTCCGCCTTGCGGCTGATTCGCTGGGTGCCGGTCCAGCCGAAGCCCTCGCGGCCGACACCGATGCCGTAGCGCACGGCCGTGCCGTCGCCCTGCACCAGATAGAGGAAGCGCGCGCCGGTATCGACGATGATCGTGCCCCGCGCCTCGCCCGTGGTGTAGCGCACGACCTTGCGGTTGAACTTGGGATCGACGCCCTTGGCGCCCGCCGAGGCGCGATAGACCGGGAGCGGAGCGTCCTCGTCGTCGTAATCATAGTCGTCGGCATCGACCGCCGCGACCTGCTCGACCCTGGGCTGGGTATAGACTTCGGGTGCGGGAATGCCGCCGCCGCGCGTCTGCACCGTGATGTTGCCGCGCGGGGCACGCGGAGGCGCAGCACCGTAGACATCGGCCGGCGGGGCCTCGCGATAGCCGCCGCTGCTGCGATAGGGGCCGCCATAGCCGGCGCCGACATCCATGGGCGGCCGAGGCGCGGTCACGGCCGCCGGCGGATACACATTGGCGCCGCCGGGCCGCCAGCGACCGCCGTCATTCATCGCGGTCCGGGAGGGCATGGCGCGCGCCGGCGCCTGGCTGCCGCGGCTGGAGAACACGCCGTAATTGGACTCGGTCACGCCGTAGACGCCCTGCGCGAGCGCGGGAGCGCCGGCAAAGACGAGGCCGAGGCCCAGCGCCGTCACGCCGAGCGGCAACCTGACGAAGCGCCCGGCCCGGGCCAGAACGCGGATCGACAGCGAATCAGATTGAGACATGGCGGACGACACTCCGGCAGTGACGCTACATTAACCATAAGCTGCCCGCCTATGGTTAATTTACCGTTAGTGCCGGTGCCGGAATCCGGTATCGCCGCGTCGTCTGCCGGGGCTCGCGATCAGGATGTGCAGCGCACATAGACCATGGTGCCGTAGCGGCCGGCGACTTCCTTGTCGACCCATTTGAGCACCAGCACCTGCCCGTCGAAGCGCAGCACCTCGCGGTCGCTGTCCGCGCCCGGCGGCTCGTCCGGCAGGCCAATGAAGATCGGGCCGCCGGCCACCTGCTTCGACACCACTTCGGAAGGCTGCGACTGGTCGGCGAGATACATCATGAAGCCGCCCGAGGTGCCAGGGCTGATGACGTAGGGCTGGCGGCAGCCCTGCCGGGCCTGCGCCTCGGTCCGCGTCGCGTCCTCCGGCCGGTGATAGGCGGCCAGACCCCATTTCCCCTCGACCTGCGACGGCTGGATCGGCGAGGTGAACTGCGGCAGGGCGGGCTGCGGGGCCGGCGCCTGCGTGGTGGCGGCGCAACCCGCCGCGAGGGCGGCCAGCGCAGCGAGAGCCGACAGGCGCAGGAAACGGGAGAAAGCAGTCATTGAGCACTCCGGGACGGGAAGATGCCGGGCGATGGCGGATCGGCGGGCGCAAACCCGGGAAACAGATTCGCATGCTCGCATAATGATTGAGCTTTACGCCAGATGGCCGCGCGAACATAGTCCGCGCGCGATCGATCTTCGACGCAAGGCCGGCCCGGTGGCCGGGATTTTATCGTGGTGCCCATGCATATCCGTGCAGCGATGCATATCCGTCCGGCGACCGACGGGGATGGCGACGCCATCGCCGCGCTGATCGAGGCGGCCTTCGCCGAATATGACGGCTGCCTGTTCGATCGCGCCGCCGAATTTCCCGAGCTCGACGCCGTCGCCAGCCATTTCGCGGGGCGCGGCGGCATCATCTGGGTCGCGGAGCTGGACGGCGCGGTGGTGGGCTCGCTCGCACTCTCCCCCAGCCGGGATGCGGATGCCGTGCCGGGCACGTGCGAGATCACCAAGGTCTATGTCTCCCGCACGGCCCGCCGGAGGGGCATTGCGCGGGCGCTGTTCGAGACCGCCCGCGCGGAGGCGATGGCGCGCGGCGCGCCGGAAATCCGGTTGTGGACCGACACCCGCTTTCTCGACGCGCATCGTTTCTATGAAACCTGCGGCTTCCGGCGGGGGGTGGGCGCGCGCGAGCTCCACGACATCTCCGCCACCTGGGAATATCCCTACGCCCTGGCGCTCACGCCCGCGCCGGTTTCCGAAAGCTGATCCGCCATGCCCGCTTTCGTCTCAAGCCCCGCCCTGTCGGCGGTGGCCGGCATCGGCCTGCTCTCGGTCATGGACGGGCTGATCAAATACGTCGCGGCCGATTTCGGCACCGGGCAGCTGGTGGTGATGCGCTATCTGTGCGGCACGCTGGTCGCGCTCGTCGTGTTCAAGGCGATGGGCACGCGATGGCCGGACTGGCGCACGGTGCGCCCCCATGCCTGGCGCTCGGTGGTGGTGGCGGGCACGGCGGTGTGCTTCTTCTACGCGCTCTCGGTGCTGCCGCTGGCCGTGGTGCTGGCGCTGTCCTTTACCTCGCCGATCTTCATCGCGCTGTTCGCGGCCTTGATGCTCGGCGAGCGGCCGGGCGGGGCGGTGCTCGCCGCGCTGGGGCTCGGCGTCGTCGGCGTGATCGTGGTGCTGTGGGACGAGCTCGCCCGCGCCAATGCCGGGGCAAACGGGCTCGGCATCGCCGCCGCCATTGGCTCGGCGATCACCTATGCGCTCTCCATGGTGACGCTGAAGAGCCGGGCCGCGCGCGATCCTTTGCCGACCATCGTCCTGTTGCAGAACGCGCTGTCGGGGCTGCTGGTCGCGCCGCTCGGACTGATGGGCTGGAGCGCGCCGTCCATGGGCGAACTCGCCGTGTTCGCGTTGATCGGCCTGCTCGGCACCGCCGGTCATCTGTGCATGGCCTGGGCCTATGGGCGGGCGGATGCCAGCCGGCTCGGCGTGCTGGAATACACCGCCTTCGTCTGGGCGGTGGCGATCGGCCTGTTCGCCTTCGGCGAGGTGCCCACGGTCAGCACGCTGGGCGGCGCGGCGCTGATCGTCGTCGGCGCGCTGCTCGCCTCGCGGCACCCCGCCGCGATCAAGGAGCCCGAGATCGAGATCGGGCCGTGACGCCTCCCTTGCCACGCCATTCCGCGAAGAGGGTGGACGCGGCCTCCCCGCGCGATAGTTTAATCCTGATCCCCGACCGGCTGCCCGAACCCTCGCGAAAGCGCATGGCGGGCGGCGCGCTTCCAAGCGGAGACCTGCCCATGCGCCGATCCATCCTGCCGCGCGGCCTCACCCTCCGGGCGGCCCTCGGCCCGCTCTGCGCCGCCGCGCTCGCCCTCGGCCTCGCGGTTCCGGGCGCGCGGGCGGCCGAGCCGATCCGCATCGGCGAGCTGAACAGCTACAAGGCGCAGCCCGCCTTCCTCGCGCCCTATCGCAAGGGCATGGAGCTGGCGGTGGAGCAGATCAATGCCGCCGGCGGCATTGACGGGCGCCCGCTCGAACTCGTCATCCGCGACGATGGCGGCAATCCCGGCGATGCCGTCCGCGTCGCCGAGGAACTGATCACCCGCGAGAAGGTCGACGTGATCGCCGGCACCTTCCTGTCCCATGTCGGGCTGGCGGTGGCGGGCTTCGCCGACAAGCGCAAAGTGTTTTTCCTCGCCGCCGAGCCGCTGACCGACAAGATCACCTGGTCCGACGGCAACCGCTACACCTTCCGCCTGCGTCCCTCGACCTACATGCAGGTGCAGATGCTGATGCCGGCGGCGGTGGAAAAGAAGGCGAAGCGCTGGGCCATCGTCTATCCGAACTATGAGTACGGCCAGTCCGCCGCCGCCACCTTCAAGGAGAAGCTGAAGGCGGCTCAGCCCGATGTCGAATTCGTCGCCGAGCAGGCCACTCCGCTCGGCAAGCTCGATGCCGGCCCGGTGGTGCAGGCGCTGGCGGACGCGAAGCCCGACGCGGTGTTCAACGTGCTGTTCGGGCCGGACCTCGCGAAGTTCGTGCGCGAGATGACGGCGCGCGACGCGCTGAAGGACACGTTCTTCGTGTCGCTGCTGTCGGGCGAGCCGGAATATCTCGACCCGCTGAAAAGCGAGGCGCCGGTCGGCTGGGTGGTCACCGGCTATCCCTGGTATGACATCCCCACCCCGGAGCATAAGGCGTTCCTCGACGCCTACCAGAAGGCCTATGGCGAGCCGCCGCGCCTCGGCTCCATCGTCGGCTACACCGCGATCACCTCGCTGGCCGCCGGGCTGAAGAAGGCCGGGAGCACCGATCCCGAAAAGCTGGTCGCCGCCTTCGAGGGTCTGGAGGTCGCCGGCCCGTTCGGCCCGTTCCAGTACCGCGCCAGCGACCATCAGGCGACCATGGGCGCCTTCGTCGGCCACATCGGACTCAAGGACGGCGGCGGCGTGATGCTCGATCCCGCCTATGTCGACGGGCTGAGCGTGCTGCCCTCCGACGAGGAGGTGAAGAAACTGCGGCCGGCCGCGCCCTGACCGGCGGCGCCCGCGATGGCCATCGATGCGCTCGCGTTCCAGGCGGTGAACGGGCTGGCCTCGGCCTCGGGGCTGTTCCTCGTGGCCGCCGGCCTGTCGATCATCTTCGGTGTCACCCGTATCGTGAACATGGCGCATGGCTCGTTTTACATGTTCGGGCTCTACATCGCCGTCACGGTCGCGGACCGCCTGCCCGCGCCGTTCGATTTCTGGGGCGGGGTGCTGGTCGCGGTGGCGCTCACCGCGCTGATGGGCGCGCTGGTGGAAATCGTGCTGCTCCGCCGCATCTACCGCGCGCCGGAGCTGTACCAGCTGCTCGCCACCTTCGCGCTGCTGCTGGTGATGAACGACGCGGCGCTGTGGCTGTGGGGACCGGAAGACCGGCTCGGCCCGCGCGCCGCCGGGCTCACCGGCACGGTGGAACTGCTCGGCCGGCGGCTGCCGGTCTATGACATCTTCCTCGCCCTCGCCGGCCCTGCGGTGCTGGTCGGGCTCCATTTCCTGCTGACGCGCAGCCGGTTCGGCCGGCTGATCCGCGCCGCGACGCAGGACCGCGAGATGGTCGCCGCCCTCGGCGTCAACGAGGCGGTGCTGTTCACCGCCGTCTTCGCGCTCGGTGCCGGGATTGCGGGGCTGGGCGGCGCGCTGCAGATGCCGCGCGAACCGGCCAGCCTGACGCTGGACCTCGCCGTGCTGGGCGACGCCTTCGTGGTCGTGGTGATTGGCGGCATGGGCTCGATCCGCGGCGCCTATGTCGCCGCCGTCATCGTCGCGCAGGTCAAGGCGCTGTGCATCGCGCTCGGCACGGTGGAACTGGGCGGTCTCGCCTTCAACATGTCGAAGCTGACCCTCGTCGCCGAATTCCTGGTGATGGCGATCGTGCTGGTGGTGCGCCCGCACGGGCTGTTCGGGCGGCCGGCGCCTGCCGCGCGCGCCCATGCCGCCGCTATCGAGGCGCCGCTGGTGCCGCTGGGTACGCCGGGCCGGGCTTGTGCGCTGGCGGTGATCCTTCTGTTCGCCGCGCTGCCGCTCGGCGGCGACGCCTTTCCCTATGCGACGGTGCTGGCGCAGGACGTGCTGGTCGCCGTTTTGTTCGCCGCCTCGCTGCATTTCATCATGGGGCCGGGTGGCATGGCCTCGTTCGGCCACGCCGCCTATTTCGGGCTCGGCGCCTATGGCGCGGCCTATGCCTTCCTCACTCTCGGCGTCTCGACACCGGCGGCGCTGGTGCTCGGCCCGGCCGTCGCCGGCGTCGGCGCGGTGGTGTTCGGCTGGTTCAGCGTGCGGCTGGAGGGCGTGTATTTCGCCATGCTGACGCTCGCCTTCGCGCAGATCGTGTGGTCGGTCGTGTTTCAGTGGGAAGACGTCACCGGCGGCTCCAACGGCCTCTTCGGCGTCTGGGCGGATGGCGTGCTGGAAAGCCCGACGGCATTCTATCTCATCAGCCTTGCGCTGGTCGTCATCGGCATCGTGGCCCTGCGCCGGCTTGCCTTCGCCCCCTTCGGCCATGCCTTGCGGGCGGCGCGGGACTCCGCGTTGCGCGCACAGGCCAGCGGCATCGACATCACCCGCGTGCGCTGGCTCGCCTTCATCATCGCCGGCACGCTGTGCGGGCTCGCGGGCACGCTGTTCGCCTTCGCCAAAGGCTCGATCTCGCCCGAGGCGATCTCGGTCGGGCGCTCCATCGACGCGCTGGTGATGGTGCTGCTCGGCGGCGTGCAGAGCCTGCTCGGCCCGCTGTTCGGCGCGAGCGCCTTCACCCTGCTGCAGGACGCGGTGATGCGCGAGACCGCGTATTGGCGCGCACTGCTCGGCGCGCTGATGATCGCGGTCGTGCTGCTGTTTCCCGGCGGCATTGCCGGCGGGCTCAGCGACATCGCTTCCCGGCTGCGGCGCGCGGGAGGGGCGGCATGAGCGCGCCGGTGCTCTCGGTCGACGGGCTCGCCAAATCCTATGGCGGCGTGCGCGCGCTCGACGGGGTGAGCTTCGACATACGGCCCGGCGAATTGCTGGCGCTGATCGGGCCGAACGGGGCGGGAAAATCCACCTGCTTCAACATCGTGAACGGCCAGCTCCGCCCCGATGCTGGCACGGTGCGCATTCTCGGACGGAACGCCACCGGCCTTCCGCCGCGCGCCATCGCCCGGCTCGGCGTCGGGCGCACCTTCCAGATCGCCGCCGTGTTCGGCTCGATGACGGTGGCGGAAAACGTACAGACCGCCTGGCTCGCCGCGCATCGCACCGTGTTCGCCTTCTGGCACCCGCTGGCAAACCGCCACCGCGCCGAGGCGCTGGAGCTTCTGGAACAGACCGGCATGGCGGCGCTCGCCGACCGGCCCGCCGCCTCGCTCGCCTATGGCGACGTGAAGCGGCTCGAACTCGCCGTGGCGCTGGCCGGCAATCCCAAGCTGCTGCTGATGGACGAGCCGACGGCGGGCATGAGCACGCCGGAGCGCGGGGCGCTGATCGCGCTGGTGAAGTCGCTCACCACCGAGCGCGGGCTTGCCGTGCTGTTCACCGAGCACTCCATGGACGTGGTGTTCGGCCATGCCGACCGGGTGATCGTGCTCGCGCGCGGCCGGCTGATCGCCGATGGCGGCGTCGAGGCGGTGCGCAACGATCCCAGGGTGCGCGAGGTCTATCTCGGCAGCGGGCTGGCGAGCGGAGAGCGGCAATGAGCGCGGCGCCCGGGCTTGAGATCGAGGCGCTGGACGCCTGGTACGGGGCGGCGCGCATCCTGTTCGGCGTCTCGCTGCATGTGGGGCGAGGCGAGGCGGTGGCGCTGATCGGGCGCAACGGGGCCGGCAAGTCGACCACCATGAAGGCGATCATGGGGCTGGCGACGCGCCGGGCCGCACGCCTTGAGTTTGAGGGCCGCGACCTGAGCACGCTGCCGACCCATGTCATCGCCCGTCATGGAGTCGGCTACGTACCGGAGGACCGGCGGATCTTCACCGAGCTTACCGTTGCGGAAAACCTCGATATCGGCCGGCGTCCCCGCGCCGCCGGCGCGGCGCCGGACCTGCCGGACTGGACGCCGCAAGCGCTGTTCGCGCTGTTTCCCAACCTCGCCGACATGCAGGACCGGCCGGGCGGCGCCATGTCCGGCGGCGAGCAGCAGATGCTCGCCATCGCCCGGACGCTGGTCGGCCATCCGCGCCTTCTGCTGCTGGACGAGCCGTCCGAGGGCGTGGCCCCGGTCATTGTCGACCAGATGATTCATGCGTTGCACACGCTCAAGCGTGCCGGCCTCTCGCTTCTGGTGGCGGAACAGAATCTCGCCTTGTGCCGTTCTCTCTGCGACCGTGCCTACGTCATCGAGCAGGGCGAGGTGCGCTGGTACGGTGCGATGGCGGAACTGGACCCGGACGAACTGTTCCGTGGCGCGGGTGCCGACCCGTAAATTAAGTGAAGGCGCAGCTGAAATCGGCTATTTGCGAGCCGGCTTAGTTATGCTCTCTTGGGCTCCGATATTGCGGGGGCAATGGAATGGTGGCTGATAGTCCTCCGGAGGATGACGACACCGGCATGGACACACCTCCCCCCCTACCGGCTCGACGAGCAGGTGGGCTTCCTCATGCGTGTCGCCAATCAGCGTCACACCGCCCTGTTCGCCGAGCGCATGATCGAGGGGCTGACGCCGCCGCAATTCGCCACGCTGGCCAAGCTGCGCGAGATCGGCCCCTGTTCGCAGAACCGGCTCGGGCGGCTGATCTTCCTCGACGCCGCGACCATCAAGGGCGTGGTCGACCGGCTGAGCGGGCGGGGGCTCGTGATGACCGCCGACGACCCCAGCGACAAGCGCCGCCGCGCGGTCGGGCTGACCGCGCACGGCCAGTCGGTCGCGGATGCGGCGATAGAGGTCGCGCGCGAGATCACCGAGGCGACGCTGGAGAAGCTGTCCCTGCGCGAGAAGAAGCAGGTGGTCGAACTGCTGCGCAAGCTCGGCTGAACCTATCCGCGCGGCGCGAAGGCCGCGAGCAACCCCGCATAGGGCTTGGCGCGCGGGGCGGCATAGGCGCCGGACTTCGAGGTCGCGAGCCCGATCCGCGCCAGCCCTTCCGCCAGCATGACCGCGCTCACCACACCGTCGATCACCGGCACGCCATGCTCCTCGCCGAGCGAGCGGGCAAGATCCGCCATCCCCGCGCAACCGAGGACCACCGCCTCGGCATGATGCTCACGCACGACGGCGGCAATCTCGGCGGAGATGCGGGCGCGGGCATTCGAGCCCGGATCCTCCAGCTCCAGCACCGCGACATCCGAGGCGCGCACCGCGCAGCAGCGCCGGGCGAGGCCGTAGCGCTCCAGATTGGCCTCGATCACCGGCACCGAGCGCTGCAGCGTGGTCACTACCGCGAAGCGATGGGCGATCAGGCTGGCCATGTGGAACCCGGCCTCGCCGATCCCGACCACCGGAGCCGGGCTCAGCGCCCGCGCCGCATCGAGCCCGGTATCGTCGAAGCAGGCGATGATGTGGGCATCCACCCCGCCCTCCGCGGCATCGGCCTGCGCGATGGCCTGGAGCAGCCCCGGCAGGGCAAGGGCGTCGTCATAATAGCCCTCGATCGAGGCCGGCCCCATGGCGGAGGTCGCCTCGACGATGCGGGTCTCCCCCCCCGCCACGCGCCGCGCGGCGGCGGCGATCTTGTCGGTCATCGAGACGGTGGTGTTCGGATTGACGAGATGGATGCGCAAGGAGGTGCCCGGAGCCGCTGGAAAAGGAAGGTTCGTTCTAGAACCCTTCCCGTCCGGATGGAACATGCGAACGATCGGCAGGTGCTCTGGTTTCCGATAGCGGGGACCAGCGCGGAGCGGTATTGCTGGATGCCTGCGGCGGAGAGAACCTGTCCGCCCTTCCCATCTGCCCGATTCGCGGCGCAGGCCGGCCCTGGGCAATGGCGCCGGGCCGCGCGATGATTATATGGCGCTATCATGAGCACGCACCCCGCCCCCGCCTCCCGCCCCTCGCTGTTCTCCTCCGAGGAGGTCGAGCGCTATGCCCGCCATCTCGTACTCGGCGAGGTCGGCGGACCGGGCCAGCAGAAGCTGAAGAAGGCGAGCGTGCTGGTGGTCGGCGCCGGCGGTCTCGGCGCTCCGGCGCTGCTCTATCTCGCGGCGGCGGGCGTGGGACGGCTGGTGGTGGTCGACGACGACGTGGTGTCGCTGTCCAACCTGCAGCGGCAGGTGATCCATGCGACGCCCGATATCGGCAAGCCGAAGATCCAGAGCGCGGGCGAGGCGGTGAACCGGCTCAACCCGCATGTCGATTTCGTCGGCGTCGATTCGAGGCTCGACGCCGATAATGCGATGGCACTGATCGGCGACGCCGACGTGGTGATCGACGGCTCCGACAATTTCGCGACGCGCTATCTGGCGGCCGATGCCTGCGCGCTGGCCGGCAAGCCGCTGGTGACGGCCGCGCTCGGCCGCTTCGATGCCACGGTGACGACGCTGC
Source organism: Ancylobacter sp. G4_0304 (assembly GCF_047501495.1). Lineage (NCBI taxonomy): Bacteria > Pseudomonadati > Pseudomonadota > Alphaproteobacteria > Hyphomicrobiales > Xanthobacteraceae > Ancylobacter > Ancylobacter sp. G4_0304. The sequence goes on from NZ_JAZDRM010000005.1 coordinate 124,031, forward strand.
GCCCGCATGAGCGCGCGCCGGACGGCACGCCCAATCCGACCTATCGCTGCCTGTTCCCGGAACCGCCGCCGCCCGGCACCGTGCCGAGCTGCGCGGAGGCCGGCATTCTCGGCGCGCTGGCCGGCACCGCCGGCTCGCTGGTGGCGCTGGAGGCGATCCGCGCCATCACCGGCTTCGGCGAGGGGCTGGTCGGTCGGCTCTTGATGATCGACACGCTCACCATGCGGTTCGAGACGCTGAGCTATGGATGGGACCCGGACAACCCGCTAACCGGGACACATCCGACGATCACCGACCTCTCGCATCACCGGCGCTGAGCGCCGCCGTCACAGCATCGACGGCAGCACGCGGTCGGGCGGGCGGTGGCCATCCATGAAGGCGCGGATGTTCACGATCACCTTCTCGCCGGTATCGACGCGCGCTTCGACCGTGGCCGAACCCATATGCGGCAGCAGCACCACCTTGCCCGCGCGGGCAAGGCGCAGGAGGCGCGGGCTCACTGCCGGCTCGCGCTCGAACACGTCGAGCCCCGCGCCCGCGAGTTCCCCGGTCTCGATCATGCGGATCAGCGCGCTCTCGTCGATCACCTCGCCGCGCGCGGTGTTGACGATATAGGCGTCGCGCCGCACCAGCTTCAGCCGGCGCGCCGAGAGAAGATGGAAGGTCGCGGGCGTGTGCGGGCAGTTCACGGACAATATGTCCATGCGCGCCAGCATCTGGTCGAGGCTGTCCCAATAGGTCGCCTCCAGTTCCTCCTCGATATGGGACGGCAGCGGATGGCGGTTGTGATAGTGGATCTGCAGGCCGAAGGCGCGGGCGCGGCGCGCCACCGCCTGGCCGATGCGGCCCATGCCGATGATGCCGAGGCGCTTGCCCCAGATGCGATGGCCGAGCATCCAGGTCGGCGACCAGCCGGGCCACACCCCGTCCTGCTCCTTGATGATCGCCGCGCCCTCGGTGAGGCGGCGCGGCACGGCGAGGATCAGCGCCATGGTCATGTCGGCGGTGTCCTCTGTGAGGACGCCGGGCGTGTTGGTGATGGTGATGCCGCGCGCGCTGGCGGCGGCGACGTCGATATGATCGACGCCATTGCCGAAATTGGCGATCAGCTTGAGGTTGGGCCCGGCGGCGGCGAGCACCTCGGCGTCGATGCGGTCACAGATCGCCGGCACCAGAACATCCGCCATGCCCGCCGCCTCGGCGAGCTGGGCCTGGGTCATCGGCTTGTCCTCGACATTGAGCCGGGCGTCGAACAATTCGCGCATCCGGGTCTCGATCTTGTCCGGCAGCTTGCGCGTGACCACGACGAGCGGTTTTTTGCGGGCCATGCTGATCCCCCGTGAGAATTCGGAAATCCCTGTGTGAATCGCACGCCGCGATCAAGGTCCCGTTAACGCTGAGGGCACACAATCGCGCGCAACCGGGCGACGCGTTCATTAGCAGACAGGTCGGCGTAACACAAAAATGCACCGGTTTGCGGTGCACGCGTCGGTCAGGATCCGGCGGAGGCGGCGCGCCACGGCGCGCGGCCCGCACCGGGCGGCAATGGGTGAAGTGAACGATGCACAGCATAAGGCTTCGGAACGGGGCGAAGCTTCGGAACGTGACGAAACGGGCAGGACTCGCCGCGCTGGCACTGGCGGGCGGCCTTGCCGGCGGCATGCTGGCCGCTCCGCTCGCGGCCGGCGCGCAGGAGGCGGCGGTCGGGCGGACCTCCGGCCTGCCGGTGCCGCGCTTCCTCTCGCTCAAGGCCGACAAGACCAATGTCCGCGCCGGCCCGACCAAGGACCATGCGGTCGCCTGGGTGTTCACCCGCGCCGGCCTGCCGGTGGAGGTCACCGCCGAGTTCGAGACCTGGCGGCGCATCCGCGACGCGGACGGCGCGGAGGGCTGGGTCTACCATTCCATGCTGTCGGGGCGGCGCACCGCGCTGGTCGGCCCCTGGCTGAAGGACGGCCCGACGCCGCTTCATGCCAGTCCCGATGCCGATTCGGCGGTCCGCGCGCGGCTCGAACCCGGCGTGCTGGGCAAGCTCGACAAATGCGACGGCAAATGGTGCCACTTCTTCGACGACGGCTTCGACGGCTTCATCGAGCAGGAAAAGCTTTGGGGCGTCTATCCGGGCGAGAAGCTGGAGTGAGGTGACGGCCGGACACCGGCGCGTCCCGCATGCGGACGCGGGTGACCGACAATCCGGTGAGCGTCGACCCATGAATGAGGGCGAACTGGCCTCGGAACTCAGGCGCCTCGAAGAGGCGCTTCTCAGCGCAGATATCCGCACCGATGGCGAGCGCGTCGCTCAGCTCCTCGCGGAGGATTTCCTTGAGTTCGGAAGCTCCGGCCGTCGCTATGACAGACAGGCCGCGATCGCCGGCCTCCTCGACGAGCCCCATGGGCTGCCGACAACCCGGGTGATCGAGGATTTCGCGGCGCGGCGGCTGGCCGACGGGCTGGCGCTGGTCACCTATACCGTCATTCGCCGCACCGCGGGCGTGCCGGAACGGCGCAGCCTGCGCAGCTCGTTATGGCGCCGGGAGACCGGAGGCTGGCGGATGTGCTTCCACCAGGGAACCATCATCCCGGAGCCCCCCACGGCCTGACCGCCGTGATAGCCTCCTTGCCGCTCGCCCATTCCGCGGCCAACAAAAAAGCCGCCCGATCGGGCGGCTTCTTCGTGTTCCAGCAGGCGAAAAGCCGTCACGCCCGGCGTTTGGGGCGCAGGCGGACCACCACGTCGATGCGGGCGATCTCGTAGCCTTCCGGCGCCTCAGGCACGCGCTCGACCTCGACTTCCGCGCTGGGAATGTCGACGAGGTTGTTCTCGCCTTCCAGGAAGAAGTGGTGGTGGTCGGTCGGGTTGGTATCGAAATAGGTCTTGGAGCCATCCACCGCCAGCTCGCGCAGCAGGCCGGCCTCGGTGAACTGGTGCAGCGTGTTGTAGACCGTGGCCAGCGACACCGGGAAGCGCGCCTTGATCGCCTCCTCGTGCAGGATTTCCGCCGAGACGTGGCGGTCGCCCTTGGCGAACAGCAGCCAGCCGAGCGCGAGGCGCTGGCGGGTCGGACGCAGCCCGACATCGCGCAGCATGTGGCGCACGTCGTGGAACGGGCAGCCGGTGCGGCTGTTGCCCGCGCCGTCGCGCAGCCGGGCGACCGGAAGCACCGCCTCCTCGTCGTCGACCACGACGCGGGACACGGCAACAGGGTGAGGACGAAGACCTTCGCTCATCTTTCGTTCCGACATACCGTCAATCCGCGCTCCGTCGCCGCCAGATGTGGGACGACGGAACGCCGATATTCGTTCGCTGATGGTGCCCATGGCTTGAAACCACCGCAGGCACACGGATTTTTCAAAAGGGATTATACCCGCACCCCGTCGCCTCGGGCAATATCGCGGCAGATGATAGTAATTATTCCAAACTGGCACGGTGCCGGCACGGCAGGCCGCCGTGTCACCTTCTGTCGTCGCCGTGACATTTTGAACGGCGCGCGCGCGCGGGAGGCGACTTTGAGGGCGACTGCCCCTGTGTTAGGAAGCGCCGATCGTATGGGCTGAAAGGCCCGTTCCGGCGCGAAACATCAATGTTGGGTGACAAGAAGACGATGGGTGAGCGGCAGACAAGCTTCAGCTACGACGAACTGCTCGCATGCGGGCGTGGAGAGCTTTTCGGCGAAGGCAATGCGCAGCTCCCGCTGCCGCCCATGCTGATGTTCGACCGCATCACCGAGATTTCGGAGACCGGCGGGGCCAATGGCAAGGGTTTCATCCGTGCCGAGCTCGATGTCCACCCGGATCTGTGGTTCTTCGCCTGTCACTTCCAGGGCGACCCGGTCATGCCCGGCTGCCTCGGCCTCGACGCGATGTGGCAGCTCGTCGGCTTCTATCTCGGCTGGCTCGGCTCCCCCGGCCGCGGCCGCGCGCTGGCGACCGGCGAGGTCAAGTTCACCGGCCAGGTGCTGCCGACCGTCAAGAAGGTGGTGTACGGCATCGACTTCAAGCGCGTCATGCGCTCCAAGCTGGTGCTCGGCATCGCCGATGGCTGGCTGGAGGCAGACGGCGAGGTGATCTACCGCGCCAGCGATCTCAAGGTCGGCCTGTTCCAGACCTGAGCCTTTCTCGCCCGCGCGCCACATTTTCGCCCAGGCGGGCGGACCGGCGCTGGCCAGCAACCCTCTTGCGCGATGGGGCGGACAGCGCCATCGCGCGGGCTCCGAGCAGTCTTTAGGAAGGATCCGCCTATGCGCCGTGTGGTCGTGACCGGTATGGGCATCGTCTCATCGATCGGCAATTCCACCCAGGAAGTGCTGGCCTCGCTGCGCGAAGGCAAGAGCGGCATCACCCGTGCCGAGAAATACGCCGAGCTGGGCTTCCGCTCTCAGGTGCAGGGCGCCCCGCAGCTCGACGCGAGCGAGATCGTCGACCGCCGCGCCATGCGCTTCCACGGCGGCGGCACCGCCTGGAACCATGTCGCCATGGAACAGGCGATCCGCGATTCCGGGCTTGAGGAGAACGAGATTTCCAACGAGCGCACCGGCCTCGTCATGGGCTCGGGCGGCTCCTCCACCCGCACCATCGTCGAAGCCGCCGACATCACCCGCAAGAATTCCAGCCCGAAGCGCGTCGGCCCGTTCGCGGTGCCCAAGGCCATGGGCTCCACCGCCTCGGCGACGCTCTCCACCTGGTTCAAGATCAAGGGCGCGAGCTATTCGATCTCGGCGGCCTGCGCCACCACCAATATCTGCATCGGCAACGCCGCCGAGCAGATCATGTACGGCAAGCAGGACATCATGTTCGCCGGCGGCTGCGAGGACCTCGACTGGACCCTCTCCTGCCTGTTCGACGCCATGGGCGCGATGTCCTCCGACTATAATGACCGCCCGGCGGTCGCCTCGCGGCCCTATGACAAGAACCGCGACGGCTTCGTGATTTCCGGCGGCGCCGGCGTGCTGGTGCTCGAAGAGCTGGAGCATGCCAAGGCCCGCGGCGCGCGGATCTATGCCGAGGTGATCGGCTACGGGGCCTCTTCGGATGGCGCCGACATGGTGGCCCCCTCCGGCGAGGGCGCCGCGCGCGCCATGAGGCTAGCGCTCAACGGGGTGAAGGGCGGGATCGACTACATCAACCCGCACGCCACCTCGACACCGGTCGGCGACCTCAAGGAAATCGAGGCGATCCGCGCGGTGTTTGGCGACACGTGCCCGCCGATCTCCGCCACCAAGTCGCTCACCGGCCATTCGCAGGGCGCGACCGGCGTGCATGAGGCGATCTACTCGATTCTCATGATGCAGAACGGCTTCATCGCCGCCAGCGCCCATATCGACGAGATCGACCCCGCCTTCGCCGACATGCCGATCGCCCGCGAGCGGATCGACAATGTGAAGCTCGGCCGCGTTCTGTCCAACGGATTCGGTTTCGGCGGCACCAACGCGGTGCTCGTCCTCCAGCATCCCGACGCCGCCTGACCCACCGTCGCGCCACCGCGCTTAAGGAGTGCAGATAATGGGCCTCATGCAGGGCAAGCGCGGACTCGTGATGGGTGTCGCCAATGATCATTCCATCGCCTGGGGCATCGCCAAGGCGCTGGCGGCACAGGGCGCGGAACTCGCCTTCACCTATCAGGGCGAGGCGCTGGGCCGGCGCGTCAAGCCGCTCGCCGCCTCGCTCGGCAGCGACCTGATGCTGCCCTGCGACGTCGAGGACCTCGATTCGGTCGACGGCGTGTTCGCGGCGCTGGCGGAAAAATGGGGCAGCATCGACTTTCTGGTCCACGCCATCGGCTTCTCCGACAAGAACGAATTGAAGGGCCGCTACGCCGACACCACGCGGGCGAACTTCACCCGCACCATGGTGATCTCGTGCTTCTCCTTCACCGAAATCGCCAAGCGCGCGGCCGCGATCATGCCGAAGGGCGGCTCGATCATCACGCTCACCTATGGCGGCTCTACCCGCGTGATGCCGAACTATAATGTGATGGGCGTCGCCAAGGCCGCGCTGGAAGCGAGCGTGCGCTACCTCGCCGCCGATTACGGCCCGCAGGCCGTTCGGGTGAACGCGGTCTCGGCCGGGCCGGTGCGCACGCTGGCGGGCGCCGGCATCGCCGATGCGCGGCTGATGTTCAACTACCAGAAGCGCAACGCCCCGCTGCGCCGCACCGTCTCGATCGAGGAAGTGGGGGGCGCCAGCCTCTATCTGCTCTCCGACCTGTCGAGCGGCGTCACCGGCGAGGTGCACTTCGTCGATTCCGGCTACAACATCATGTCGATGCCGAGCACCGACACGCTCAAAGCCATGGAAGAGGTCGAGGCCAAGGCGGAAGCCGCCGGCGGCGAGGTCGCGGCGGAGTGACGGGCGGCGGCGTGCTCCGCCGCCGGCACGACCTCAATATTTCGCGGCCAGCGCGATCCGGTAGGGATGCGCGGGATAGACGCCCAGGATCCGCAGCTCCTTGGAGAAGAACGCCAGTTCCTCCAGCGCCAGCTTGAGCGAGCGGTCGTCGGGATGGCCGACCACATCGGCGTAGAACTGGGTGGCGAAGAACTCGCCGTCGAGCTGGTAGGATTCCAGCTTGGTCATGTTCACGCCATTGGTGGCGAAGCCGCCCAGCGCCTTGTAGAGCGCGGCCGGCACGTTCTTCACCCGGAACACGAAGGTGGTGACGGTCGGGCCGTTTCCGGCCGGTGCCCACTCGCCTTCGCGCGCGAGGATGATGAAACGCGTGGTGTTGTGCGCCTCGTCCTCGATGTTCTCGGCGATGATGTCGAGCCCGTAGATCTCGGCGGCGAGACGCGAGGCAATGGCGGCCTGCGTCGGATCGCCGGCCTCGGCGATCTTGCGCGCCGCGCCGGCGGTATCGGCGCCGACCACCGCCTTGAGGCCGAGCTTGCGGATGATGTTGCGGCACTGGCCGAGCGCCATGACATGGCTCTCCACCGTCTGCACGGTCGCGAGCGAGGCGCCCGGCACCGCCATCAGCTGATGCGACAGCGGCAGGAAGAACTCGCCGATGATGTTGAGCCCCGAGGTCGGCATCAGATGGTGGATATCCGCCACGCGGCCGGCGACCGAATTCTCGATCGGGATCATGCCGAGATCGGCCTCGCCATTCTGCAGGGCGAAGAACGCGTCCTCGAAGGTGGCGCAGGGCACCGCCTCGAAATCGGGGAACACCTCGCGGCAGGCGATGTGCGAATTCGCTCCGGGCTCGCCCTGGAACACGATGGTGCGGCGCGTGGTCATGTCGGTACTGTCCGTCAGTTCTTCGCTTCGAGCGCGAGGAGTTCCCGCGCCTTGATCAGGTCATCCGGCGTGTCGACGCCGAGCGGCACGGTGTCGACCACCGCGACGTCGATGCGCATCCCCGCCTCCAGCGCGCGCAGCTGCTCCAGCTTCTCGCGGGTCTCCAGCGCGGAGGGCGGCAGGCTCACGAAGCGCTCCAGCGCCGCGCGGCGATAGGCATAGAGGCCGATATGGTGGAACAGCGGGCCGTCGCCGTAGGGCGCCGTGGCGCGGGTGAAGTAAAGCGCGCGCAGGCGCGTGGCCGAGAGCGGGCTGCCGACCGCCTTCACCACATTCGGATTGGTGCGCTCGGGCGCGTGGGTGATCTGCGCGGCGAGCGTGCCAATGTCGACCGCCGGCTCGTCCAGCAGGTCGAGCGCGGCGCGAATCAGCGCGGGATCGATGGTCGGGAGGTCGCCCTGCACGTTCACCACATGCTTGGCGCGGCCGTGCGGGTCGACATGGCCCAGCGCCTCGAAGATGCGGTCGGAGCCGGAAGCATGGTCGGCCCGGGTCATCACCACGTCGAATCCGGCGGATTTCACCGCCGCGCGCACATCCTCGTCGTCGGTCGCGACCACGACATGGCCGATATCCGCCGCGGCGGAACGCCGCGCCACCTCGACGATCATCGGCCGGCCGCCGACATCGGCGAGCGGCTTGCCGGGCAGCCGCGTCGACGCCATGCGGGCTGGAATGAGTATAAGTGTGTCCATGACGGACTTTTGCCTGCCTTGCCGTGGAGTTGGGCCGACCGCCGCGCCCGCGAAACAGTGGCGAAACGTAGCAATCGCGGGGCGCTTATACGGGTTGCACGCCAACCGTCAAAATGATTAGTTCCCGCCCGCCATTGGCGGCCGGGCGATGTGGCTGTTAGATTGTGCGGGGTGCCGCGGGCCAGCCGGATGGCCCGCGATGCCGGGTGAGGGAGCCGATATTTCATGAACAGCTTCGAGCTGAACAAGATCGCTGGTGCCGTGCTGGGCGTGCTGACGTTCACGCTGGCGCTGAACGTGTTTTCGGGACTGCTGTTCACGTCGCACGCGCCTGAGACGCCCGGCTTCGTCATCGACGTGCCGGAAGCCGGCGCCGGTGCCGCGCAGGCGGCCGCCCCGGCCGATGTGCCGCTGCCGCAGCTCCTGGCCGCCGCCAGCGTCGAGAAGGGCGCCGCCGCCGCCAAGAAGTGCGCCGCCTGCCACAACTTCGTGGAAGGCGCGGGCGCCAAGGTCGGCCCGGACCTCTACGCCGTGGTGAACCGCCCGATCGCGAGCGCGGAAGGCTTCGCCTATTCCGCCACGCTGAAGGCGCATGGCGGCACCTGGACCTTCGAGGAGCTCAACGCCTTCATCAAGAACCCGAAGGCCGACATTCCCGGCACCGCCATGGGCTTCGCCGGCATCGCCAAGGACACCGAGCGCGCCGACCTGCTGGTCTATCTCAACTCGCTCTCGCACAGCCCCGCGCCGCTTCCCGCGGCCGATGCGGCCCCCGCCGCTCCGGCAAGCGAGGCTCCGGCTGCTCCGGCGGGCGAGGCGCCTGCTGCTCCCGCAGGCGAGGCGCCTGCCGCCCCGGCTCCGGCGGCTCCCTGAGCCTCAAAGTACCGCGCTGTCCCAGCGTCATTCACGATCACGTCAGGCCGGCCGCACTTTTGTGCGCCGGCCTTATTCTTTTCCGAACGCTGCCGTTCATACTGGCCGGTAACGCGCTGCGTCCACGCGGCCGAACCACCTGCCTCCGAACGATGCGCCGCACCAAGCGGCCGAAACGCCACGATGTAAGGAAAAGTGCCGCATGAGCCTCCGCCCGCGCCGCCTGCCCGCCGCTCTGCACATCGTCGCTCTGCCCGCCACTGCCCGCCGTCGCACGGCGCTGCTGGGCACGGCGCTTCTCGGCCTCGCGTTGCTGGCCCCGCCCGCCTTCGCGCAGGAGAGCCCGGCACCGGCGGCGCCGGCGCAGGAGGCCGCTCCGCAATGGCGCCATGGCGTCTCGCTGATGGGCGAGCCGAAATACCCGGCGGATTTCAAGCATTTCGACTATGTGAATCCGCAGGCGCCCAAGGAAGGGCTGGTGCGGCAGTCCGCCAGCGGCACCTTCGATTCGCTCAACGACATCATTCCGCGCGGCACCCCGGCGGCCGGGCTCCAGCTGATCTACGACACGCTGATGGCCCCCGCCGCCGACGAGGTGGCGACCGAATACGGCCTGCTGGCGGAGGCGGTGCGCTATCCGGCGGACTTTTCCTCGGTCACCTATCGCCTGCGCCCGGAAGCCAAGTGGCATGACGGCCAGCCGGTGACGCCCGAGGACGTGGTGTTCTCCTTCGAGGCGCTGACCAAGAACAACCCGCGCCAGGCCTATTACTACAGCCACGTCAAATCCGCGGAGAAGACCGGCGAGCGCGAGGTCACCTTCACCTTCGACCAGGCGGGCAATCGCGAACTGCCGCAGATCGTCGGCCAGCTGCGGGTGATGCCCAAGCACTGGTGGACCGGCACCGACGCCAGCGGCAAGCCGCGCGACATCAGCCAGGGCACGCTGGAAATCCCGCTCGGCTCCGGTCCCTACAAGGTCAAGCAGGTGATCCCGGGCCGCTCGATCTCCTTCGAACTGGTGGACAGCTATTGGGGCCGCGACCTGCCGGTGAACATCGGCACCAATAATTTCCGCGAGCAGCGCTACGAATATTTCCGCGACAGCACGGTCGAGCTGGAAGCCTTCAAGGGCGACCAGTACGACTTCAACATCGAGACCTCCGCCAAGGACTGGGCCACCGCCTATAATTTCCCGGCGGTGAAGGACGGTCGCGTGGTGCTGGAAGAATTCCCGGTGCGCAATTCCGGCGCGATGCAGGCCTTCATCCCCAATCTGCGCCGCGAGAAGTTCCAGGACCAGAAGGTGCGCCGGGCGCTGAACTACGCGCTCGACTTCGACGGCATGAACCGCACCTTGTTCTTCGGGCAGTACAAGCGCACCTCCAGCTATTTCCAGAACACCGAGCTGGCCTCCTCCGGCCTGCCGCAGGGCAAGGAGCTGGAGATACTGGAAGGCGTGCGGGACAAGATCCCCGCCAGCGTGTTCACCACGCCCTACACCAACCCGGAAGGCTGGAGCGAGGGCCTGCGGCGCGGCAATCTGCGCGAGGCGGCCAAACTGCTGCGCGAGGCCGGCTATGAGGTGAAGGACGGCAAGCTGCTGAACGCCAAGGGCGAGCCCTTCACCATCGAAATCTTGCTGGCGAACCCCGCCTTCGAGCGCGTGGCGCTGTTCTACAAGCCCTCGCTGGAGCGGCTCGGCATCACGCTGAACGTCCGCCAGGTCGACACCTCGCAATACATCAACCGCCTGCGCGCCCGCGACTTCGACATGATCATCTCCGGCTGGGGCCAGTCGCTCTCGCCGGGCAATGAGCAGCGTGACTTCTGGGGCTCGGAAGCGGCCGACCGCGAGGGCTCCTCGAACTATGCCGGCATCAAGGACCCCGGCATCGACGCGCTGATCGAGAAGGTGATCTACGCCAAGGACCGCGAGGAGCTGGTGGCCGCCACCCGCGCGCTCGACCGGGTGTTGCTCGCGCATGAATATGTGATCCCGAGCTGGAACTACCCGAACGTCCGCACGGCGCGCTGGAACCGCTTCGCCCATCCCGAAAAGCTGCCGGAATACTCCTTTGCCTTCCCCGACATCTGGTGGTGGGACGCCGCGCTCGCCGCCAAGACGGGCGGTGCGAAGTGAGCCGGGGGCGCGACGTGAGGAAGGCGCCGCGCGCGGTGCTGAACCGCCGCCAGCTTCTTGCCCTCAGCGCCTCGCTCGGCGCCGGTGCCGGCCTGCTCGCCAGCGGCGCGGGCCGCGCGCTCGCCCAGCCGGCGCCCGCCATGGGGCCGGAGACGCACGGCCTGTCGGCCTTTGACGACCTGAAATACCCGACCGATTTCCTGCATTTCGACTATGTCGAGCCGGACGCGCCCAAGGGCGGCATGTTCTCGCAGATCGGCTCGACGGCGGCCTATAACCAGTCGTTCAACACCTTCAATTCGCTGAACGGCTACATATTGAAGGGCGACGGCGCGCAAGGCCTCGACCTGACCTTCGACAGCCTGATGACCCGCGCGCTCGACGAGCCGGACGCGGTTTACGGCCTCGTCGCGAAGACGGTCTCGTTCTCCCCCGACGGCACGCTCTACCGCTTCCGCCTGCGGCCGGAGGCGCGGTTCCATGACGGCAGCCCGCTCACCAGCGCCGACGTGGTGTTCTCGCTGCTGATGCTCAAGCTGAAAGGGCACCCGATCATCGCGCAGAATCTGCGCGACGTGACCAGCGTCACCGCCGATGGCGACGATGTGGTGGTGGTGCGTTTCGCGGCCAAGCGGGCGCGCGACGTGCCGCTGGTCGTCGCCTCGCTACCGATCTTCTCCAAGGCCTATTACACGGCAAAGCCGTTCGACGAGAGCTCGCTGGAGCCGCCGCTCGGCTCCGGCCCCTACAGGATCGGCCGCTTCGAGCCGGGGCGGTACATCGAATATGAGCGCGTCGCCGATTATTGGGGCCGCGATCTGCCGGTGAATGTCGGAATCAACAATTTCGACCGCCAGCGCTTCGAGTATTTCCGCGACCGCGAGGTCGGGTTCGAGGCGTTCAAGGCGCGCGCCTATCTGTTCCGCGAGGAATTCACCTCCCGCACCTGGGCGACCGGCTATGATTTTCCGGCGCTGCGCGAGGGCAAGGTGAAGCAGGAAGTGCTGCCGGACGACAATCCCTCCGGCGCGCAGGGCTGGTTCCTCAATCTGCGCCGCCCGCAATTCTCCGATCCGCGGGTGCGCGAGGCGCTGTCCTACGCCTTCGATTTCGAGTGGACCAACAAGAACCTGATGTTCGACGCCTATAAGCGTACGGTCTCGTTCTTCCAGAATTCCGACCTGATGGCGGAAGGCCCGGCCGCGCCGGACGAGATCGCGCTGATCGAGAGCCTCGGCTCCAAGCTCAAGCCCGCTGATATCGAGGTGCTCAAGGCCGAGCCTTGGTCGCCGCCGGTTTCCGACGGCTCGGGGCAGGACCGGACCCTGCTGCGCAAGGCGACGGCGCTGCTGCGCGAGGCGGGCTGGACCATCAAGGACGGCCAGCTGGTCGATGCCAAGGGCACGCACTTCACCCTGGAGTTCCTCGACGACGAGGGCTCGCTGGAGCGCCACACCGCGCCCTTCATCAAGAATCTCAAGGTGCTCGGCATCGCCGCCAATTTCCGCCTGGTCGACGCCCCGCAATATCAGCGCCGGCTCAACAGCTTCGACTTCGACGCCACGGTGCGCCGCTTTTCGGTTTCCACCGTGCCGGGGGAATCGCTGCGCAATTTCTTCGGCTCGCGCGCCGCCGCCATGGCCGGCTCCAACAATCTGTCGGGCATCGCCGATCCGGTGGTCGACCTGCTGATCGAACAGGTCATCGCCGCCGACACCCGCGACAAGCTGAAGACCGCCTGCAAGCTGCTGGACCGGCGATTGCGGGCGGGGCGCTATTGGGTGCCGCAATGGTATTCCGGCGCGCACCGCATCGCCTATTGGGACGTCTTCGAGCGCCCCAAGGCCGAGCGGCCGACCTATGCCCGCGCCATTCCCGACACCTGGTGGGCCAAGGCCGACCAGCCGGGATAAGCCGCAACCTGAACGGACGTTAAGTTGACGGCGCCTTCGGCGCCCGCCACTTTGAAACCACTCTCAAACTCTGTTCCGCAGAGAGATTTCAGGCCGCCGGGTGACCCCCACCCGGCCGGAAATTCCCCAGGAAGCGCGTCCGCATGCTGGCCTATATCGTCCGACGCATCGCGCTGATGATCCCGACCATCATCGGCATCATGCTGATCTCCTTCGTGGTGGTGCAGTTCGCCCCCGGCGGGCCGGTGGAGCGCGTCATCGCCCAGATCACCGGCGAGGGCACCGACGCCACCGCCCGCGTCACCGGCGGCGGCGGCGATTTCGGCAGCGCGCAGCAGGGCGGCTCGGGCGGCGACGTCTCCTCCTCGAAATATCGCGGCGCGCAGGGGCTCGATCCGGCCTTCATCAAGGAGCTGGAAAAGCAGTTCGGCTTCGACAAGCCGGCCTATGAGCGCTTCGCGCTGATGATGTGGAACTATGCCCGCTTCGATTTCGGGCGCTCCTATTTCCGCGACATCTCGGTGATCGACCTCATCAAGGAAAAGATGACGGTCTCGATCTCGCTCGGCCTGTGGATGATGCTGATCACCTACGCGATCTCGATCCCGCTCGGCATCGCGAAAGCCGTGCGCGACGGCTCGCGCTTTGATGTATGGACCTCGGCGGTCATCATCGTGGGCTATGCGATCCCGAGCTTCCTGTTCGCGATCCTGCTGATCATCCTGTTCGCCGGCGGGTCGTTCTTCTCGTGGTTCCCGCTGCGCGGGCTCACCTCGGACAATTGGGACCAGCTCTCGCTGACCGGGAAGGTACTGGATTATTTCTGGCACCTCGCGCTGCCGATCATCTCCATGGTGCTCGGGGCCTTTGCCACCATGGCGCTGCTGACCAAGAATTCGTTCCTCGACGAAATCCGCAAGCAATATGTCGTTACCGCGCGGATGAAGGGGCTTTCCGAGCGCGCGGTGCTGTATCGCCATGTATTCCGCAACGCGATGCTGATCATCATCGCCGGCTTTCCGGGCGCCTTCGTCGCCGCCTTCTTCTCCGGCTCGCTCTTGATCGAGACCATCTTCTCGCTGGACGGGCTCGGCCTGCTCGGCTTCGAGAGCGTCCTCAACCGCGACTATCCCGTGGTGTTCGCCAATCTCTACATCTTCTCGCTGGTCGGCCTGGTGGTGAACCTGATTTCCGATCTCACCTATACCTGGGTCGATCCGCGCATCGACTTCGAGACGCGGGATGTCTGACATGACGTCCGCCGCCCCCGCCTCGACCAGCGTGCTCGCCCCCGGCGCGCGCATCTCGCCGATCAACCGGCGCCGGCTCGCCAATTTCAAGCGCAACCGGCGCGGCTGGTGGAGCTTCTGGATTTTCTCGGTGCTGTTCCTCGCCAGTCTCGGCGCCGAGTTCATCGCCAACGACAAGCCGTTCCTCGTCGCCTATGACGGGAGCTATTACTTCCCCGCGGTGAAGGCCTATCCCGAGACCACCTTCGGCGGCGATTTCGAGACCGAGGCGGATTATCGCGACCCCTATCTGAAGAAGCTGATCGAGGATAAGGGCGGCTGGATCGTCTGGCCGCCGATCCGCTACAGCTATTCGACCCATAATCTCGACCTGCCGACCCCCGCCCCTTCCCCGCCGACCTGGATGCTGTCCGACGAGCAGTGCCGTCCCGTCGCCGAGCGGCTGCACGGGGCGGAAGGCGCGGCGCGCGGCTGCGCGGCGCTGGAATGGAACTGGCTCGGCACCGACGACCAAGGCCGCGACGTGCTGGCCCGGCTGATCTACGGCTTTCGCATCTCGGTGCTGTTCGGCCTGGTGCTGACCGTGATCTCCTCGATCATCGGCGTGCTGGCGGGCGCCATTCAAGGCTATTATGGCGGCTGGACCGACCTGATCTTCCAGCGCTTCATCGAAATCTGGACCGCGATCCCCGCGCTCTACCTGCTGCTGATCATTTCCTCGATCCTCGCCCCGTCCTTCTGGGTGCTGCTGGGCATCCTGCTGCTGTTCTCCTGGGTGGCGCTGGTCGGGCTGGTGCGCGCGGAATTCCTGCGGGCGCGCAATTTCGAATATGTGCAGGCCGCCCGCGCGCTCGGCGTTTCCAATGGCGTGATCATGTGGCGTCACATGCTGCCCAACGCGATGGTGGCGACGCTGACCATGCTGCCCTTCATCGTCTCCTCTTCGGTGATGACGCTGACCGCGCTGGACTTCCTCGGCTTTGGCCTGCCGCCCGGCTCGCCCTCGCTCGGCGAATTGCTGGCGCAGGGCAAGGCCAATGTGCAGGCGCCGTGGCTCGGCCTGACCGGCTTCTTCACCGTCGCCTTCATGCTGAGCCTGCTGATCTTCATCGGCGAAGCGGTGCGCGACGCCTTCGACCCGAGGAAGACGTTTACGTGAGCGACACCCCCCTCCTTTCCGTCCAGGACCTCTCCGTCGCCTTCACGCAAGGCGAACGCGTCACGCTGGCGGTGGATCATGTCTCGTTCGAGCTGAAGCGCGGGCAGACGCTGGCGCTGGTCGGGGAATCCGGCTCGGGCAAGTCGGTCACCGCGCTCTCCATCCTCAAGCTGCTGCAATATCCGGCGGCCTCGCATCCTTCCGGGCGCATCCTGTTCAAGGGCGCGGACCTCATCGCCATGGACGAGCGGCAGATCCGCAAGGTGCGCGGCAACGACATCACCATGGTGTTCCAGGAGCCGATGACCTCGCTCAATCCGCTGCACACGGTCGAGCAGCAGATCGCGGAAATCCTGAGCCTGCATCGCGGCATGTCCGGGCCGGCGGCGCGGCGCCGGGTGATCGAGCTGTTGACCGAGGTCGGCATTCCCGAGCCCGAGACCCGGCTCGGTTCCTATCCGCACCAGCTCTCCGGCGGCCAGCGCCAGCGTGTGATGATCGCCATGGCGCTCGCCAATGAGCCGCAATTGCTGATCGCCGACGAGCCCACCACCGCGCTGGACGTCACCGTGCAGGCGCAGATCCTCGCGCTGCTGAAGGAGCTTCAGGCGCGGCTCGGCATGGCGATCCTGTTCATCACCCATGACCTCGGCATCGTGCGCAAGATCGCCGACCATGTGTGCGTGATGAACCATGGGCGCATCGTCGAGGCCGCGCCGGTGGCGGAGATTTTCGCCGCTCCGCAGCACCCCTATACCCGCGAACTCATCGCCGCCCAGCCCAAGGGCAACCCGGCGGCCCCGCACCCGGAGGCGCCGGTGGTGCTGGAGGCGACCGACCTGAAGGTGTGGTTCCCGATCAAGGCCGGGCTGATGCGCAAGACCGTCGGCCACATCAAGGCGGTGGACGGGGTGAGCATCGCGATCCACAAGGGCGAGACGCTCGGCGTGGTCGGCGAGAGCGGCTCAGGCAAGACCACGCTCGGCCTCGCTTTGCTGCGCCTCATCTCCAGCGAGGGGCCGATCGTGTTCCTCGGCGAGAGCGTCGACACGCTCGGCTTCAAGGACATGCGCCGGCATCGCGACAAGATGCAGATCGTGTTTCAGGACCCGTTCGGCTCGCTCTCCCCGCGCATGTCGGTGGCCGACATCATCGGCGAGGGGCTGCTGGTGCACCAGCCGACGCTCTCGGAAGCCGAGCGCGAGGCCAAGGTAATCGCCGCGCTGAAGGATGTCGGACTGGAGCCGGAGGCCCGCCACCGCTACCCGCACGAATTCTCCGGCGGCCAGCGCCAGCGCGTCGCCATCGCCCGCGCCATCGTGCTGGAGCCGTCCTTCCTCGTCCTGGACGAACCCACCAGCGCGCTGGACATGATCGTGCAGGCGCAGATCGTCGATTTGCTGCGCGATCTCCAGCAGCGGCGCGGCCTCACCTATCTGTTCATCAGCCACGATTTGCGCGTGGTTGCCGCGCTGGCCTCGCGGCTGATGGTGATGAAGGGCGGGGTGATGGTGGAAGAAGGTCCGGCGGCGCAGATGTTCGCGGCGCCGAAGACCGACTATACCCGCGCCTTGTTCGCCGCCGCCTTCAATCTCGACACCGCCGAGGGCGCCGCGGTCCCCGGAGTGACCCGATGACCGATGCCGCATCCCCCCGCCCCGAGAGCCCGCTGCGCGATCTGGCGGTGCCGGTCGAGCTGTCGCCGATCACGAACATCGAGGGCGACGGCTTCCGGCCCTATCACCGCGTGGTGGCGACGCTGGCCGGGGCCGGCGGCGCGCCGCTGGTGCAGCCGCGCGACATCTTGCGCGTCGGCCCCTGCATCGCCGCGCTCGGCTATGATCCGGCGGCGGAGTGTCTGGTGCTGATCCATCAGTTCCGCGTCGCCGGCCATCTCGCCACCGGAAAGGGCGAATTGGTCGAGCTGGTCGCCGGCCGCGTCGAGCCGGGCGAGAGCGCCGAACACGCCGCCGCGCGCGAATGCGTGGAAGAAATCGGCGTGCCGGCGCGGGCGCTCACCCCCATCATGGCGTTCATGCCCTCGCCGGGCGTGACCGACGAATATGTGACGCTGTACCTCGCCCTCATCGATTCCGCCGCGCTGCCGCGCGAGGCCGGGGAACCGGGCGAAGCCGAATATACCCGCCCCTTCACGGTTCCGGTCGACGAGGCGCTGGCCCTGCTCGACGTGCCGCCGCCGGGGCCGTTCATCAACGTGTTCGTGCGCACCGCGCTGCAATGGGTGGCGCTGAACCGGGCGAAGATGGCGGCCTTCGCGGCCGAGAATCGCTAAGGGCGCTCAGCCCAGCCGGCGGATGCTGCGCACCGGCGCGCTGGTCGCCTCGATGCGCACCAGCGCCGAGCGCAGCGGCTCGCGCACCACCGACATGAAATGCGCCGTGGCATGCAAGAGCGTGCCGCCATCCTCGATGATGGCGACATGGCCGGGCCAGAACACCAGGTCACCACGCCGCAGCCGCGTGATGTCGCCGGCAAAGTCGAGCGCTGTGCCGAGCGCGCTTTCCTGCATGTCGCTATCGCGCGGGCAGTCCCTGCCGGTCGCCTGCAGCGCGACCTGCACCAGGCCGGAGCAGTCCAGCCCGAGGCTGGAGCGCCCGCCCCACAGATAGGCGGCGCCGAGGAAGCGCGCGGCGACCTCGACATAATCGTCCTCGCGCGTCTCGACCGGCACCAGATGCCGGGCGAAGAGGTAGCCGCCCTCGTCGGTGACCAGGAACTTGCCCTCGGCCCGCACGATTCTCACGTGGCTGGCGAAGGACAAAAGCGCGCGCGGCGGCAGCTTGATGCTCGGGCCGGGAAACACTGGCGTGCGCAGCGCCGCCACCTTGTGGGTCGGCGGGCCGGCAACGGGTCCAAGGGCCTCGGAGGGCATCCAGCCGACATAGCCGTCGGCCTCCAGCTGGCCCCAGGCCCAGCCCTCGATGGTGGTCTCATAGACCATCACCGTCTCGCCATGCAGCGCCTGCGTGGTGAGCGGCGCATCGGGCGCCGGCTCGCGGGTGACGGGGGCCTCGGCAAACACCACGCGATGGCGCACGCCGTCCACGAAGCGCGCGGCATCGACGATGCCTTTCAGATGCGCGGCGGCAAGGTCCGGGCGGGCCGGGGTCAGGCGGGGATCAAAGGTCATGAGGGAAACTCACCGGGGCAGGCTGCGGGCGGTGGCGACCACGAGATCGCCGAGCCGCTCCAGATAGAGCGCGCCCTCCACCGTACGCTGAATGATGACATTTCGCCGGTCGGCCTCGTCGCGCCGGCGCGAGACCAGCCCGAGCTGACCCATCGTGTCGAGCGCGCGGGTGATCACCGGCTTGGTCACGCCGAGCCGGGCGGCGAGGCCGCGCACCGTGTGCGGGGGCGCTTCCAGATAGACGCTGAGCAGGATGGCGAGCTGGCGCGGCGACAGGTCGGGCGCGTCGTCGCGCACCTGCGCGAGCGACAGCTCGTGCAGCAGCCGCAACGCCTGTGACGCGCGCATCTCGACGGCCATGGGCCCGCACCCGGTTGGAGCCGTAATCGTTACGGTGACGAATTGGTCCGACTATGACCGCACCCGGGCTACAAAATGGTTAACGCACGCACTGCGGCGAGCGGGCGGCCCGTTCAGCCGTAGCGTTCCGCCAGCAGCGCGTCGAGTGCGCGGATGGTCTGGGCCTCGCCGCCTTCCGGCCGCGCCGGGCGCGAGGACGGGTTCCAGCCATAGACGTCGAGATGCAGCCACGATGTCGCCCGCGTCACGAAGCGCTGCAGGAACAGCGCGGCGGTGACGGCGCCGGCGAAGCCAGAGCCGGGCGCGTTGTTGAGATCGGCGATCGGGCTGTCGAGCATCGACATATAAGGTTGCCACAGCGGCAGGCGCCACAGCGGGTCGGACTCGGCCGCCGCGTGACGGGCGAGGTCGGCGGCGAGCGTGTCGTCGTCGGTGAAGGCCGGCGGCAATTGCGGGCCGAGCGCCACGCGGGCGGCGCCGGTCAGCGTGGCGAAGTCGACCAGCAGCTCGGGCGCCTCCTCGTCGGCCAGCGCCAGCGCGTCGGCGAGGATGAGACGACCCTCGGCATCGGTATTACCGATCTCGACGGTCAGTCCCTTGCGCGAGGGGAAGATGTCGCCGGGGCGGAAGGCGTTGCCGTCGATCGCGTTCTCGACCGCGGCGACGATGAGGCGCAGCCGCACCGGCAGCTTGCGCGCCATGACCATCTCGGCAAGCGCGATGGCATTAGCCGCCCCGCCCATGTCCTTCTTCATGATCAGCATGCCGCTGGCCGGCTTGATGTCGAGCCCGCCCGTGTCGAAGGCGACGCCCTTGCCGACCAGCGTCACCTTGGGCGCCGCCGGGTCGCCCCAGCTCATGTCGATCAGGCGCGGCGCGCGCGGGCTGGCCCGGCCCACGGCATGGACGAGGGGAAAATTGGCGGCGAGCAGGTCGTCGCCAACCGTGACCACAACGCTCGCGCCATGACGGGCGGCAAGTTCGCGCACGGCATGCTCGATTTCCGCCGGGCCGAGATCGTTGGCGGGGGTGTTGATCAGGTCGCGGGCCAGCGCCACGGCATCGGCGGTGCGGGTGAGATAGCCGGCATCGACACCGGCCGGCACTACCAGGCGCGGCCGGCTGCCCGAGCGCGTGCGGTAGCGCTCGAAACGATAGCTGCCGAGCAGGAACCCGAGAACGGCGAGGCGCGGATTGGCCGGCGGCAAGGCAAGGTGATAATCGCCCGCCGGCAGCGCGGTGGCGAGCTTGCCGAAGGCGAGCGGATCGCGCGGGGCCTCCTCGACGCCGAACAGCACACCGGCAATGGACCCGTCCGGCCCGGGCAGCACGATCAACCCACCCGGCTCGGCGCGGAAGCCCGAGGCATCGGCGAAGGCGAGCGCGGAGGCGGGAAGCTCCTGCGCGGCCGCGCGCCAGTTCTGCGGGGTCACGCACCAGATCGGGCGGGAGTTCTCAGCCTGCGCGGCCTCGATCAGTCGGTCAGCCATCGTCGCGTCACCTCGTCCCGGCCACCCGGCCGTTCGTCCCCGTCAGGCCATGCTGAGCTCGAAGGCCCCGTTCTCGATCAGATAGACCGCGCCCTGGCGTACCGGCAGCTCCACCGCGTCGTCCGGCGGCATGCCGGCCAGCAGATGGAGGATGGCCCGCACCACCCCGCCATGGCTCACCACCACCGCGTCCTGGTCGAGCGCGGCGAGCGCGGCCTTCACCCGCTCGCACAGCATGACGTAGCTCTCCCCGCCGGGGGGCACGTAATTCCAGGGATCGGCGTCGCGCAGCGCCAGCGTCGCCGGATCGCGGCGGCGCAGCTCCGGCCAGCTATGGCCCTCCCAGCGGCCGAAATTGATTTCCTTGAGCCGGGGCTCGCGGCGGAAATCGTCCGGCGGCAGGCCGAGCTCGGCGCGCAGGATCTGCATGGTCTGCGCGGCGCGCGACAGCGGGCTCGCCACATAAACCGACGGCAGCGCGCCCCGGCTCAGGCGGTCGATCACCCGCGCGGTGTCGGCCGCCTGCTCGCGGCCGAGATCGTTGAGCGGAATGTCCTGCCCGCCCTGAAGCCGGCCGGCGAGGTTCCAGTCGGTTTCGCCGTGGCGGACCAGAAAGATACGGCGCGTGGTCATTGCGCGGGAATGACCACGGTCTGCGTATAGGAGCGGCCCGGCGGCGGATAGGAGATGCGCACCCGGATGCTGGTGCCGGCGGCGGCACCCTGACCGGCATAGAACAGCCGCGCCCCGCGCACATGGCGGCCGACGCATTGCGTGGTGCCGGCATTGATGCCGGTGGCGGTAAAATTGCCGATGTCGGTGGTGAAGCTTGCGCCCGGCGGCGGCGACAGCACCTGAAGCGTCGGCACCTGGCCCCACTGGCACAGCCGGTCCACCGACCCGGCCGCGAACACCAGCCGGCCGACGCCGCCGCCGGTCATGTAGGAGGTGTTGCCGCGCCGGTTGTTGGTGGGCGGGCTGACATAACCGGGGAACACCGCGCCGCCCGTGCCGAACACACGGTTCCAGATCGAATATTGCTGGAAGCTCGGCGGGGTGCCGCTGTCCTGGTCGGGACTGCCGGGGGTGGTGTTGCCGGGGAGCCCGCTGCCCGGGGGCGGCCCGATGGTGATCGAGGGCATCTGCGCGCCGGCCGGACCGGCGGCGCCGGCCAGCAGGGCGGCCGCGGCCAGGGCCGCGATCGGAAGGCGTCTCGACAGGAGACCCGCACGCTTGGTCATCGGCACGATACTCCGCTCAATTCGGGCACTCGCGGGACGTCAGTCACGTTCCAGCGTGAGATCGGGGGCTTCGGGATTCTTCATGCCGACGATGTGGTAGCCGGCATCGACATGGTGGATTTCGCCGGTGACCGCCTGTCCGAGATCGGACAGCAGGTACATGCCGGTATTGCCCACCTCGTCGATGGTCACGGTCCGGCGCAGCGGCGCGTTCAGCTCGTTCCACTTCAGGATGTAGCGGAAATCGCCGATGCCGGAGGCGGCCAGCGTCTTGATCGGCCCGGCGGAGATCGCGTTGACGCGGATGTTCTTGGGGCCGAGATCGGCCGCCATGTAGCGCACGCTCGCCTCCAGCGCCGCCTTGGCGACGCCCATGACGTTGTAGTGCGGCATCCACTTCTCGGCGCCGTAATAGGTGAGGGTCAGCATCGAGCCGCCATTGGTCATCAGCTTCTCGGCGCGCTGGGCGACGGCGGTAAAGCTGTAGCAGGAAATCAGCATGGTCTTGCTGAAATTCTCCGCCGTGGTGTCGACATAGCGTCCGTCCAGCTCGGCCTTGTCGGAGAAGGCGATGGCGTGGACAAGAAAGTCGAGGCCGCCGAGCTGGCGCTCGGTCTCGGCGAACACGGCGTCGATGGTCGCCGGATCGGTCACGTCGCAATGGCCGACGATCTTGGCGTCGAGTTCGTTGGCGAGCGGCTCGACCCGCTTCCTGAGCGGTTCGCCCTGATAGGTGAAGGCGAGCTCCGCCCCCTGCGCGCGGACAGCCTTGGCAATGCCCCAGGCGATGGAGCGGTTATTGGCCACTCCCATCACCAGGCCGCGCTTGCCACTCATCAATCCGCCCGCTGTCATGCCCTGACCCAACCTCAAGCTCCGTCACAATCGCCGCCTCGACGGCGGTCAAAGGTTCCTATCGCACAGCGGCATGAACCTCTCAAGCGAGCGGCGTGCATTGCGGGATCACGGAAGATGTCAGTGTCGCGGCGCTTGTCACGCGCCGGGCTCCTACCGCTTCCGCATCAGGGCCTCCAGCTCCGCGTCCGGCGTCTCGGGAAGCAGGATGCGCACGGTCGCGAGCAGATCGCCACGGCCGCCCTCGGCCTTGGGCAGCCCCTTGCCGCGCAGGCGGAAGGTGCGGCCGGAATTGGTCCAGGCCGGCACGCTGAGTTCGGCATGGCCGCCGAGCGTGGGCACGCGCAGCTTGCCGCCGGTGACGGCGGTCGCCAGCGGCAGGCCGACATCGGCGCGCAGGTCGCTGCCCTCGACGCGGAAATCGCGGTGCGGGGCATAGGCGACCACGACATAGGCGTCCCCCGGCGCGCCGCCAAAGGCGCTGGGCTCGCCCTGCCCCTTGAGCCGCATGCGGTGGCCTTCCGCCACGCCGGCGGGGATCTTCACCTCCACCACGCGTCCGCTTGGCAGCGCCACCGTCACCGGGCCGCCCTCGACCACCTTGTCGAGCGGAACCGGCACCGACATCTCAATATCGGCGCCGCGCGGGGTCTGGGCCCGCCCGCGCCCCCGGCCGCGCCCGCCGCCACCAAGCCCGCCGAGAATGTCGGAGATCACGTCGTCGAAGCCGCCGGCATCGTGCGGGCCATGGCCGGAGCGGCGCATGCCTTCCGGGCCGAAGGAGAAGCTCTCGAAGATGCTCTCGTCGCCAGCCTGGCGGAAGCCGCCGCGCCCGAAGCCGGCGCCCTGCCCGCCGAAGCCGCCGCCGGGATAGCCCTCGAAGCCGCGCGGCTTGCCCTCGCCGTCGATCTCGCCGCGGTCGAACTGGCCGCGCTTCTCGGGATCGGACAGGATTTCGTGCGCGCCGTTCAGCTCGGCGAATTTCTCCTGCGCCTTCGGATCGTCCTTGTTGGCGTCCGGGTGCAGTTTCTTCGCAAGCTTGCGATAGGCGCGCTTGATTTCGGCGGGGTCGGCGCTGCGCTGAACGCCGAGGATTTCATAAGGATCACGCATGCTTCGACATCTCGTCCGGCGGTTCCGGGCTCACGCCTCCCATGTGGGAAGGGTGTTGCGCGGATGCAACGGACGCCGGACGGATACTGACAGCGTTCGTGCGCATTTTCAGCTGCGTTCCAGCAGCCGGGCTTCCTTGACCTGCCACCAGCCGCGCTGGGTGCGGCACACTTCGCCCTGCAGCCAGTCCTCCCCGGCGCTGCGCACGAAGCTCATCAGGAACTCGCGGCAGCCTCCAGCCTTGGCCTGAGGCGGGCCAAGCGGGGTCACGGTGCCGCGCGTGGCGGTGGCGAAGTTCTCCCACGGCACGCTCGGCGCGGTGGAATCCTCACGGAACGCCTCGGCGAGGGCGACACGCGCGGCGGTCCAGTCGTCCGGCGCCACGCCGGCGGGCACCGGCTCGCTCTCATAGGCGGCGGCGCGGGGCTTGGAAATCGAGCCGGTGGTCACGACGTCGAGCGGCGGTACGGCCGAGCAGCCGGCCGCCAAAAGGCCAAGCCCGAGCGCCGCGAGCGCCAATGGCGTTTGCCGCAAGGCGGGCTTATATGGGGAACCGTGCGTCGCACCGCCCGCCCCCGTCCTCGATCGCAGCCCTTGGGAATTGCACATGGGTGTGGTCCAGCCACTGAAGAAGTCGCCATGGAAGCGCAGGAACAGTTAAAATCCGGTGATTTTACCGCCGCCGCCGAACCGTTCCGCCTGTTCGAGGAATGGTTGGGCGAGGCGAAGGCGAGCGAGATCAACGATCCCAACGCCATGGCGCTGGCCACCGTCGATTCCGACGGCCTGCCGGACGTGCGGATGGTGCTCTTGAACGCCCGCGACGAGCGCGGCTTCGTGTTCTTCACCAATGTCGGCAGCGCCAAGGGCCAGGAAGTTCTGGCCAATCCGAAGGCCGCCGCGGTGTTCCACTGGAAGTCGCTGCGCCGGCAGGTCCGGGTACGCGGACCGGTCGAGCAGGTCAGCGACGCTGAGGCCGATGCCTATTACGCGACGCGCCCGAGACTCTCGCAGATCGGCGCCTGGGCCAGCCGGCAGTCCCGCCCGCTGGAAGGGCGTTTCGCGCTGGAGGCGTCGGTGGCAAGCTATACCGCCAAGTTCGGGCTCGGCGCCGTGCCGCGCCCCGATTTCTGGACCGGCTTCCGCATCCGCCCGGTGCAGATCGAGTTCTGGCAGAACGGCCAGTTCCGCCTGCATGACCGCATCGTATTCCGGCGCGAGCCCGACGGCACGTCCTGGACCAAGACCCGCCTTTACCCGTGAGCGAAATGGACACCATGAACAAGGGCACCAACCAGCCTCGCCGCGTCATGCTGCTGACCGGCGCCTCGCGCGGGATCGGCCATGCCACCGTGAAGCGGTTCTCCGCCGCCGGCTGGCGCGTCATCACCTGCTCGCGCCATGCCTTCCCCGAGAACTGCCCGTGGGAGATGGGGCCGGAAGACCATATCCAGGTCGACCTCGCCGATTCGGCTGACACGGTGCGCGCGATCGAGGAGATCAAGAGCCGCCTGCCCAATGGCGAGCTGCACGCGCTGGTGAACAATGCCGGCATCTCGCCCAAGGGCGCGGGCGGCGCGCGGCTGAGCACCATCGACACGCCGGAGGAGACCTGGCACCGCGTGTTCCAGGTGAACTTCTTCGCCCCTGTCTTGCTGGCGCGCGGCCTGCTGGAGGAGCTGAAGCGCACCCATGGCGCGGTGGTGAACGTGACCTCGATCGCCGGCTCGCGGGTGCACCCGTTCGCGGGCGCGGCCTATGCCACCTCGAAGTCGGCGCTGGCCGGGCTGACGCGGGAGATGGCGGCGGATTTCGGCCGGCTCGGCGTGCGGGTCAACGCCATCGCGCCGGGCGAGATCGACACCTCGATCCTGTCGCCGGGCACGGAGAAGATCGTCGAGCAGATCCCGATGCAGCGGCTCGGCACGCCCGACGAGGTGGCCAAGATCATCTATGTGCTGTGCACCGAGACCTCGTCCTATCTGAACGGCGCGGAAATCCACATCAATGGCGGCCAGCACGTCTGAGCGCGGGAGCGCTCAGAGCCAGCGCTTCAACTGGCGCGGGAGCACTCAGAGCCAGCGCTTCCACTGGCGCGGGAGCACTCAGAGCCAGCGCTTCCACTTGAACAGCAGGTAGGGGACGATCGCCGCCACCACCATGGCGACGAGCGCGGCCGGGTAGCCCCAGCTCTCGTTCAGTTCCGGCATGTTCGCGAAGTTCATGCCGTAGACCGAGGCGATCAGGGTGGGCGGCATCAGCACCACCGAGAGCACGGCGAAAATCTTGATGATGTTGTTCTGCTCGATCGACACCATGCCGAGCGTGGCGTCGAGCAGGAAGGTCACCTTGTCGCCGAGATAGCTCACATGGTCGTTGAGCGAGGCGATGTCGCGCTGCTGGCTCTTGATGAGCGCCCGCTGGTCCTTGGAAAAATGGCGCATGCCGTTCTCGGCCGCGAGGAAGGTGGCGAGCCGGCCCATGGAGACGAGACTTTCGCGCACCTGCGAGGCGAGCGCCGCGCGCGCGCCGATCATGCGCAGCAGGATGCGGTAATGCTGGCTGCCGCCGGTGCTCGCCTCCTCGCGCTCGAACACGCGCCGGGACACGCCTTCGATCTCGGCGGAGAGGCGCTCGATGATGTCGGCGGCGCGGTCGACGATGGCGTCGAGCAGCTCCAGCATGAGCTGCTCGCCGGAATAGCCCTGGGGGCAGGCCTTCGCCAGCCGGCTCTCGGTCATGCTGAACGGGCGCGACTGGGCGTAGCGCACCGTGGTCAGCCGGCCGCCGGCGAGGATGAAGCTTACCTCGGAGAGGAAGGGGTGATCGGTCTCGCTGCTGCAGACCACCGAGCCGGTCATGTAGCTGGCCCCGCCCTCGATGCGCAGGCGGCTGGAGGGCTCGATCTCCACCATCTCCTCATGGGTGGGGATGGAGATGCCGAGCGCCGCCTCGACGCGCTGGTCCTCGCCGGGCGCGGGCTCGAACAGGTCGATCCACACCGCATCCTCGGGCAGCGCGCCGTCCGGGCCGAGGCTGACGCGCTCCAGCGCGCCGCCCCGCGGGCAATAAGCCGTGATCATTCCCACCTCGTTCCGACCGCGCCGGCCATGCCGATGCGCCGCGCGCACCGAAGCGGTAACGCGCGGGCATCGTTCCGGTTTACGCCGGATGGCGCGCGGATGGCCAGAGCCCTTCCTCGTCGGTCAGATGGGTCCATCTGACCGGGGAAGGCTCCAGCCTCCGTGCCGTCCGGCCGCAAAGAGGCTCCCGCCGCCCGAAGGGGCGTCGCTCTCGCAGGATCGCTTGTCTGGGGGGTGCTCCGCCGGTCAGGCGGGGATCGCCGGCTCAGGCCACGAAGAATTCGATGTCCCGAAGGGTTACCACCTTGGGCGGAGTCTCGTCGCTGAGAGAGGTCTGCTTGGCCGGCGCGTCGGCGGTCGACGTCTTGCCGGTGGAATAACGCGCCGCGGCCGCAACCGCGGAAATGCCGATGTCGCGCCAGTGAGCGCTCTGCTGCGAGCGTTCCCAGCGCTCGCTACGGGGCTCGATCTCCCCGGTCTCCTCGGTCGTCATGTCCTTTACTCCCGTTTGTCGCCGTCTTGAGCCAACAAGTGATGAATTGAACGGCAACTGCGACAAAAATAAGCAATTTTGGAGTGTTCGATAAGGCCTATCTCGAACGATTCCGCATAGCCGGCTCTTCTTGCGCTGCTTCCCTTACGGCTGATGTTTTTTGGCAACATCTTGAGGCGACAAACACGTGGCGACGATGTGGCCCCTTCAAGACCGACCCCAGTTCAGTTAATCGAACAAGGGACAGCGGCGGCCGCTTGCGGTGGCGCCGGACATGATTCGGAGAATCAAAAATGCGTTTTCGTGGGGTTGGGGCGGTCGTCCTGGCGCTTTTACTTGGGGCGTGCAGCAATGTGCAGCGTGCGCCGGCCCCTGAGGCTTCCTTGACTCCCCGCGACAAGAAGCTGCTTGCCAACGCGCCGTATCAGAAGGTGCAGCCGCTGGAGATCTACCAGCGCTCCATCGTCGATTACGCCGGCACGCAGAAGCCGGGCACCATCGTCGTCGATACCGACAAGAAGTATCTCTATCTCGTCGAGAACAACGGCAAGGCCATCCGCTACGGTGTTACCGTCGGCGAAGAGGGTCTGGCGTTCCGCGGCGAGGCCAAGGTCGGCCGCAAGGCGGAATGGCCCACCTGGACACCCACCCCCGAGATCAAGCAGCGCATCGCCGGCGTGCCGGACTTCGTCGGCCCCGGCCCGCACAACCCGATGGGTGCCCGCGCGCTCTATCTCTACCAGGGCAACAAGGACACGCTGTTCCGCATTCACGGCACCAACCAGCCGGAATATATCGGCCAGGCGATTTCCTCGGGCTGCATCCGCATGCTGAACGAGGACGTGATCGACCTGTATTCCCGCGTGCCGCAGGGCGCCGAGGTCGTGGTGCTCTGAGCCGCGCGGCTCGCACCTGACAATGAAAAAAGGGCGCTGCCTCGGCAGCGCCCTTTTTGTTTGTCCGAAACGGGCGGTCCCGCTAGCCGCAGGCTCCCTCCCGGCCGGCCCGCAGGCCGGGCCGGGCGTGCGCCGGCAGCGGGCTCAGGCCGCCAGCAGGTTCTGCTGGGTCGCCCAGTCCAGCGTGCGGTCGAGCGCGCGGGTGAGGCGGTCGAACAATTCGTCGATCTCGGCCGGCGAAATCACCAGCGGCGGGCAGATCGTCACCGCATCGCCGAACACGTTGCGCACGATCAGCCCCTCGGCCTGCGCGAAGGCGACCACCTTGGCGGCAAGGCCCAGCTTGGGGTCGAACTGGCGCTTGGTCTTCTTGTCGGCGACGATCTCGATGCCGGCGACCAGCCCCTTGCGGCGCGCCTCGCCGACCAGCGGGTGATCCTCCAGCGCCGCGCAGCGGGCCTCGAACTGCGGGATTTTCGCGCGCACGCGCTCGAAGATGTTCTCGCGCTCGTAGATTTCCAGCGTCTTCAGCGCCACCGCCGCCGCCACCGGATGGCCGGAATAGGTGAAGCCGTGGCCGAAATTGCCGCGCTCGGCGCTCTCGCTGGCGACGGCCTGATACATCGCTTCCGGGATCATCACCGCGCCGATCGGCTGATAAGCCGAGGACAGCGCCTTGGCGACCGAGATCGAATCCGGCTGCATCTCCATCGCTTCCGAACCGAAGGCGGTGCCGAGCCGCCCGAAGCCGGTGATCACCTCGTCGCCGATGAAGAACACGTCGTATT
Source organism: Ancylobacter sp. G4_0304 (assembly GCF_047501495.1). NCBI lineage: Bacteria > Pseudomonadati > Pseudomonadota > Alphaproteobacteria > Hyphomicrobiales > Xanthobacteraceae > Ancylobacter > Ancylobacter sp. G4_0304. The sequence goes on from NZ_JAZDRM010000005.1 coordinate 152,830, forward strand.
TCTTCAGCACGGCCTGAATTTTGGGATAGTAGCTCTTGGGCGGCACGATCACCCCGCCCGCGCCCATCACCGGCTCGGCGATGAAGGCCGCGACCGTCTCCGGCCCTTCCGCGAGGATCAGCGCCTCCAGGTCGGCGGCGAGGCGGGTGGCGAAATCCTCCTCGCTCTCACCCGGCTCGGCGAGGCGGTAGTGGTGCGGCGAGGTGGTGTGGCGAATGCCGGCGATCGGCAGGTCGAAGCTGTTGTGATTGCCGGCGAGGCCGGTCAGCGAGGCCGAGGCGATGGTCACGCCGTGATAGCCGCGCATGCGGGCGATGATCTTCTTCTTGTTCGGCCGGCCCAGCGCGTTGTTCATGTACCAGACGAGCTTCATCTGGGTGTCGTTGGCCTCCGAGCCCGAGCAGGTGAAGAACACCTTGGAGATCGGCACCGGGGCCATTTCCTTCAGCTTCTCCGCCAGCTCGATCGCCGGATCGTGGCTCTTGCCGCCGAAAATGTGGGTGAAGGGCAGCTTGCGCATCTGGGTGGCGGCGGCCTCGACCAGTTCCTCGTTGCCGTAGCCCAGCGCCGTGCACCACAGGCCGGCCATGCCCTCCAGATAGGGCTTGCCGTCGACATCATGCACCCAGACGCCCTGTCCGCGCTCAAGGATCAGCGGGCCGGTCTCGCGGATCGCCACGAGATTGGTATAGGGGTGGATGAGCGTCTCGACATCGCGAGTCTGAAGATTGCTGAGCATGGGCCGGTACTCCGAGGATAAGCCGTCGCCACACTAGTGCGCGGCGGCCTGTCCCGGAAGCGCGCCCTTGGTCGGAGCGCGGCATATCTTCACGGGGCGGGCTTCGGGGGCGGTTCGGGCGCGGGCTTGGTATCGGCTTTGGCGTCAGGCGACACATTCGGCGTGGCGGCAGGCTTGGCCCCCGCCTTGTCCGTCGGCGCGATCGCCCATTGGCACAGCACCGCGCCGCTGCGCCGGAACGCCCGGTCCACGTGCAGATGCTCTTCGTGATAGCCGTCGGAGCCGGGCCCGAGGATGGTGGTGAAGCCGGCACAGGCACTGGCCTTCAGCTTCTCCTGGAAGGCGCGCGGCATGGCATGCTCGCCCTTGCCGCCGATCTCGATCTGCCGACCGTCCTCCAGCACATAGCCGCCAGTATCGAGCGCGTTGCCGCGTCCGTGCTCACTGATCTTGGCGCCGGCCACGCGGTTGCGCGGGCGGCACTGCTGCGAGCCTGCGACCTTCACGCTCTTGAGCTTTGAGCCGAGCGTGGCGACCAGCGGGTCGACCTCGTCGCGGATCCACACCGCCACCGCCGCCGCCATCTCGCAGCGCAGCAGCGCGGCAGGCTCCAGCTTCACCATGCGGCCATCCTTCATCCGAACCGCGCTCAGCGTCACGCCGCGGTCCACGGTGCAGGCGAGCTGGGTGGTGGTGACATCCTGCGGGGTAAAGGCGCCGAGGTCTTCATTGGAGAGTTCCGGGCAGATCGTGGGAATCAGCGCCTTCTGCGGCACGGGCGGCGGAACCGGCGCCTCGGCCGGCTCCTCGCTCGACCCGGGCGCCGGCAGGGCCGCAACCTTCACCTCTTCCGGGGCGGCGGGGCGGCTCGGGGGCAGCGGGACTGCGTGCGCCTTCTTGCGGGCGGGCTCCGCCGGCGCGAGGGGCGCGGGCAGGTTGGGCGCCGGATTGTCCGCCCGTGCGCTTTCCGGGGGTACCGGAGGGACAGCGGGCGCAGTGACGATCGTGGGCGTCGCCGGCTTTGGCTCGACCGGCCGGCTGTCGGCGCGCCCGGCCTCCGAAGGTTTGACGTCCGCCGATTCGGCCGATGCCGACACGGCGGCAGGCGCGGGCTTTTCGGCCTCGGGGGACGCGGCCTGTGCGCGTGCCTCCTCAGGCCGGCGCGGCGGCAGCGGCACCTGGGCGGGCCGGGCCGTGGCCTGCCGGCTGTTCTTGCGCGTGCTGCGGGTCGCGCGGGGCGGCGCCACGCCGAACCATTCGCCGAGCTGGCGGTCGACTGAGGCCCCGGCGGCGTCGATGCTGGATTTCAGGTCCTGCGCATCGGCCGGCGCCGTCCATGCAGCGCTCGTCAGCAGGGCGAGCCCGCACAAGACGAACACCCCCGGCAGACGACGCGGGGAGCGGATCGAACGCGGCGCCATGTCGCGCCATGGGAGGCCGTGGTTTTTCATGATATCAGGCGCTTCCTCATGTCTTCGCACGCAGGTTCACCCGACTTGAACGCTCCACGCGCCATTCTGTTCGACAAGGACGGCACTCTCGTCGATTTCGACCGTACCTGGGGACCGGCCGCCGGGGCCGGACGAGGCGGCGCTGCGGCGCCTGCACGCGGTCAGCCACTATCTGCCCGAGCGGCGGCTGTTCCTGCAAAGCTCGCCGCTGATCGCCGGCTCTTCGCGCGATTACGGCCCGCTCTGGGCGCAGATACTGGGCGTCGAGCCGGACGAAGCCTTCCTCGGCGAGATCGACCGGCTGTTCATCGAGGAGGGCCGGCGCTTCCTCACCCCGATCGGCGATCCCGCCCGCGCGCTCGCCCGCTTCCACGCCGCCGGCCTGCCGATCGGCATCGCCACCAATGACGCGGAGGAGAACGGGCGCATCCAGGCCGAGCTGCTCGGCGTCGGTGGCATGCTGCGCGCGGTCTATGGCTATGATTCGGGTTATGGCGCCAAGCCGAAGCCCGGCATGGTCGAGGCGTTTGCCCGGCTCACCGGCCTGCCGACCTCCACCATCGCGCTGGTCGGCGACACGAAGCACGATCTCGACACCGCCCGCGCCGCCGGCGCCATCGCCATTCTGGTGCGCTGCGGGCCGGGGCCGATCGATGCCTTCGCCGGCGAGGCGGATCTGGTGGTGGACGGGATCGACGATCTCGCCGACCTTCTGCTCGCGACGGTGTAGACGGGGACGCGATGATCCGCAGGCGGCTTTATGTCGAGGAGCGTGTGTCGAGGCTCGCGGTATGGAGCCTGCGCACCGCGATTTTCGCCCTGCCGGTGACCGCGATCGCCATCGCGCTCTATGCGCTGGGCACGCTGGATTTCCGCAGCGCGGTCTATGCCGTGCTCGCCGGGGTCATGGTCTCCGGCATAGCGCTACTGCTGGCGCTGGCCGGCTTCGTGGTGATCTGGAACGAGGGGTTGCGCGGGCTCGGCCGGGTCATCGCCGCCGCCGCGCTCGCCTTGGCGCTGATCGCCCCAACAGCGACGCTGGCGGGACTGAGCCGGGGCATGCCGGCGCTGCACGACATCACCACCGATACCGAGGACCCGCCGGCCTTCGTCACGCTCAACGCCGCCCGCTCGCGGCACGCCAACGCGCTGGCCTATCCCGGGGAGACGGCGGCAGCCGAGCAGGAAGACGCCTATCCCGAAATCAAGCCGATCGATTTCGACAACCCGCCGGACGAGGTCTACAACGCCGCCCTGTCGCTGGTGACCCGCCGCAAGTGGACGGTGGTGGACGCCGCCCCGCCGCGCGGCGCCCAGCGCGAGGGCCGGATCGAGGCCACCACGCGCGGCCTGCCCTTCGGCCTGCGCGACGACGTGGTGATCCGCATCCGCCGCACCACGCAGGGCACGCGGGTCGACATGCGCTCGGTGACGCGCAACAGCGACCGCGATTTCGGTTCCAATGCGCGCCGCATCGACGCGCTGCTCGCCGACCTCTCCGAGATGCAGGGCCGCCGCCGGCGTTGACGGCGCTCAGCCCAGCGCGTAGGTGCCGGCGTAGATCACGGGCGGCTCCGTCACCACCGCGCCGCGCGCCACCAGATCCTCCAGATGCGCGAGCGTGGACAGGCCCGCCGCCTTGTTCAGCCGCGGGTCGAGACCGATATAGATTGCCCGCACGATGTCGGGGATGGTCATCGGCCCGCGCTCCAGCGCGCGCAATATCGCGGTCTCGCGGGCGTGGCGGTGGCGGATGAAGCGCTCGACGAAGGCCGGTCCGTCGCGCACCGCGCCGCCATGGCCGGGCAGGTACAGCATCTCCGGCCGCTCCCGCATCTTCTCCAGCGAGCGCATATAGTCGGCCATCGAGCCGTCGGGCGGGGCGACGATGGTGGTGGACCAGCCCATCACATGGTCGCCCACCAGAATGAGGCCGGCCGCCTCCATGACGAAGGCCATGTGGTTGGCGGTGTGCCCCGGCGTCGCCAGCGCGGTGACGCTCCAGTCGCCGCCCTCGACGCGCGCACCGTCCGCCAGCGTGACATCAGGACGGAAATCATGGTCGGCTGAGGCGTCGAGCGTATTGACCTCGCCGTCATGCAGCGCCCGCGCCGCCCGGTGCGGACCCTCGGCATAGACCGGGGCACCCGTTGCTGCGCGCAGCGCCGCCAGCGCGCCGGTGTGGTCGCGATGGGTATGGGTCAGCAGGATGTGGGTGACGCGCTCGCCCGCGACCGCCGCCAGCAGCGCCGCGACATGGGCCGGATCGTCCGGGCCGGGATCGAGAATCGCGACCTCGCCGGTGCCGATGATGTAGCTGCAGGTGCCGGTGAAGGTGAACGGGCCGGGATTGGGCGCCAGCACGCGCCGCACCCCCGCCGCCACGGGCTCGACCACGCCGGGCACGGCCTCGAACCGGCGCTCGAACAGGACGTCGTCAGCCATGCCGGACCTTCCGTGTTGCCATCGCGCCCGCAATAGCGCGGCAGCGGGCGGCCGTCGAGGTGCGGCCAAGTTACCCGGCCCGTCGCCGGATTGTCGCAAAGCGCGGCCGGGAAGCGGCCAGGGTCTTGCAAAGCCGCCTCACTCAGGGCCAATTCTGCGCAAGCGGCCGGATGGCGGCGTGCAGGCGCCTCCCGCCCGGCCGGCTCGACACGATGAGGGAAGCATGGACGATCTGCTCGATGGCTACCGCCGGTTCCGCAACACGTCATGGCCGGAGCGCAAGGCGCTGTTCGAGAAGCTGGCGCTGAAGGGGCAGAGCCCGCAGACGCTGGTCATCGCCTGTTCCGACAGCCGCGTCGACCCGACCATGATTTTCGATGCCGGGCCGGGCGAATTGTTCGTGGTGCGCAACGTCGCCAATCTGGTGCCGCCCTACAGCGCGCCGGACCACACCCATCACGGCACCAGCGCGGCGCTCGAATTCGCGGTGCGGGTGCTTGAGGTCTCAAGCATCGTGGTGCTGGGCCACGCGCTGTGCGGCGGCGCGCGGGCGTTGCTGGACGGCGCCCCCGAAGCGGCGCCGGACTTCCTGCAGGACTGGATCAACATCGCGTCCCCGGCGAGCGGCATCGCCCGCCAGCTCAGCGACGATCCGGTTGAGCAGCGCCGCGTGGTCGAGCATCTGTGCGTGAAGCTGTCGCTGAAGAACCTCGAAACCTTTCCCTGGGTGAAGGAGCGGCTCGACGACGGCAGGCTGGTGCTGCATGGCGCCTATTTCGCGGTCGCGACCGGCGTCTTGGAGCGGCTTCGCCCCGACGGCACGTTCAGCCCGGCGTGAGGCCCGGCGCCCCTTCGGGGGCGCGCGGCCGATCTGATCTTCACTGTGAAGGTGGAAACAGGGTCCGGGAAACCCCAAAGGCCGCGATGGTCGGAGTGGCAGGATTTGAACCTGCGACCCCCTCGTCCCGAACGAGGTGCGCTACCAGGCTGCGCTACACTCCGACATGGCGCGAGCCTCTAACATGGGGATGTATAAACCCGCAAGAGCCTATCGGCGGCCTCCTCTCCCCAGCCTGTGGACGGAGCGCCGCGGCGTGATCATGGTTGAAAGCGCGCCGTTCCTGTGGCTATGTCCGCGCCCACGCGCGGAGCTGTGCCTTCCCGCGTCTGCTGGGGCGTCGCCAAGCGGTAAGGCAGGGGATTTTGATTCCCCCATGCGGAGGTTCGAATCCTCCCGCCCCAGCCAGATTCAGCGGCAGGCACCCGAGCGAAGCTTTGACGCCTGCGACGCGAGGGATGCGGCGCTGCCATCCTACCTCCCAAAATGCGTGCGGCGCCCTATATAGGGCGTATCGTTGTTGCCGATCGCAAAGAGGTAGTGCTTGAATGACGGCCTCTGATGTCGCCTTTCCCCATGGCGACAGTGATATGGCGCGGGCCGTCCGGTCCTTCGATTGGCGCGCGACGCCGCTCGGCCCGATAGCGGGCTGGCCGCCCACCTTGCGCATCACGGTCGACATGATGCTCAACTCGGCCTTCCCGAAATGCCTCGTCTGGGGTCCCGACTGCACGGCGATCTACAATGATGCGTTCCGGCCGATCCTCGGCAAGAAGTCGAATACGCTGGGCTGTTCGTTCCTCGACATCTGGTCGGAGGTTCGCGACGAGATCACGCCGATCCTCGACAGGGCCTTTGCGGGACAGGCGACCTTCATCGAGGATTTTCCTCTGGTGATCGAACGCAACGGCTATCCCGAGCCGGCGAATTTCACCTTCTGCTACAGCCCGGTCTATGACGAGCTCGGCCGCGTGTGCGGCGTGATGGACACAGTGATCGAAACGACCGGCAAGGTCGATGCGCTGCGTAATGTCGAACTGGTGAATTCGGAACTCCAGCACCGGATGAAGAACATGCTGGCGATGATCGTCGGCATTACCAACCAGACGTTCCGCAGCGCCGACACCAAGGACGACGCGCACAACATGCTGATCGGACGGCTGCATGCGCTCGACAGCGCGCAGTCGATCCTGCTCAACGCGCGATGGCAGGCGGCGCAGATCCATCATGTGGTGAACGAGGCGCTGCGTCCGCACGCGGCAGGTGACGCGGCAGGCGGCCGCCTGACCATCGAGGGGCCGCCGCTGCACCTGTCCGCCCGCCAGTCGCTGGCCCTCTCGCTCGCCCTTCATGAGCTCGCGACCAACGCGGTCAAATACGGCGCGTTCTCGACCTCCTCGGGCGCGGTGAAACTCGGCTGGTCGGAAGGGGCAGCCGGCACGGACGAGCCGTTTCGCCTGTACTGGCAGGAATCGGGCGGGCCGCCGGTGCGGCCGCCGCAACGCAAGGGTTTCGGCTCCCGCCTCATCGAGCGCGCGCTCAGCGCCGATTTCGGAGGGCATGTGGAGGTCGCTTACGATCCTGCCGGCATCCGGGTCGAGCTGATGTCGCCCATGGCACGGCTCGGCGTCACCGAGCCGTCGCTGGACGAGATGCCGCCGAGCTAGCGCCCGCGTGGTCGCCCCAAGATCATTTTCCGCCCGGAGTCGCCCGATGTCCCACGCCGCCAGCGGCCTGATCCCCACCGAACATGCCAGCCGCTACCTCCAGCAGCTCTGCAAGCACTGGAGCCACAAGCTCACCGTCGAGTTCACGCCACTCCATGGCCGCGTCGAACTTCCGGCCGGCGCGGTCGCAACCATGGACGCCGATTCGGCGCATCTGGCGGTGCGGATCGAGGCGCCGGACGCCGAGACGCTGGAGCGCATGAAGGGGGTGGTGATGAACCATCTCGACCGCTTCGCCTTCCGCGAGGCGCCGCTGCCGGTGGCGTGGAGCTGATTCCCTCGGCCGTCGCCTTCCGCCTCAGTTCAGCGCCTCGTCGGTCAGGTTGACGATGATGATGCGGCGCATGCTGTCGGTGATCGCCTCGCTCAGCTTCATCTCGAACTGGATCTTCGGGTATTTCGCCTTCAGCGCGCGCGCCAGTTCCTCGGCCTTGGCGGCGGCGGAGGCGTGGAACGAGATCGAATTCGCCAGCGGCTGGAACACGTCGTTGCTGGAGACCTCGACCTTGAAGCCGGCGGCCTTCACCACGCCCGCGAACGCCTCCATCCGGCTCTTGAGATTGGCATTGGCCGAGCCGAATACCCGGACCGAGAACGCATCGGCCTGAGGGGCCGGCGTAGCGGCGGCATCAGCGGGGGCGGGATCGGCAGGTGCCGGGG